>CAZNWQ010000045.1:2408-9636 GCA_964576965.1 uncultured Dehalococcoidia bacterium | reverse complement strand
ATAGACAGGAGAACCGGCTTTTATGTTCCCTGAGTAGACTCTAAGATAAACCAATCTACCTACATGTGGATCAGTCATTACTTTGAAAGCCAAGGCAGAGAACGGTGAGTCGTTATTAGCAGGAACGTCTATTTCGCCACCGGATTTAGGATCTAATCCAGTCATGGCTGGTACATCTAAGGGAGAAGGTAAATAATCGCAAACGGCATCAAGCATCGCTTGCACTCCTTTTGTTTTCAGGGCTGTACCACAAAGAACCGGAACTATGGTGTTATTAATAGTTGCTTTTCTAAGGGCAACCTTCAGCTCCTCCAAGGATATTGGTTCTTCTTCAAGGTATTTGTTCATGAGAGAGTCGTCTGTTTCGGCCACTTTTTCGATTAGATTTTCTCTGTAGGTTTTTACTTCTTCTAGCATATCTGAAGGTATATCGATTTCTGTAGGTGTGTAATTACTGTCCTTGTCATCATCTTCAGGGAATACAAAAGCTTTTTCTTCGACTAGATCAATTATTCCTGAAAAAGAACTCTCAGATCCGATAGGAAGTTGTATCGGTACCGGGTTAGCCTTAAGCCTAGTTGTTATCATATCCACCGCACGCTTAAAGTTTGCACCGAGTCTATCCATCTTGTTTATGAAGCACATTCTTGGGACTCTGTATTTATTTGCCTGTCGCCATACGGTTTCTGATTGTGGTTGCACTCCAGCCACTGATTCGAAAACTACAACTGCCCCGTCTAACACACGCAAACTTCTCTCTACTTCTGCAGTAAAGTCTACGTGGCCCGGGGTATCTATAATGTTGATGTCGTAGCCGTTCCATTCGCACGTAGTAGCGGCAGAAGTGATAGTTATGCCACGTTCTTTCTCTTGGGACATCCAGTCCATTACTGTTGTACCCTCGTCAATATTTCCTATTTTATGGGTGCGGCCTGAAAAATACAGAACACGCTCAGTGACTGTAGTTTTCCCTGCATCTATATGAGCTATAAAACCTATATTGCGTATTTTATCCACGGGATATCCTTAACTGAATGTGATATACAGAGGGTGAGTTACCACCTGTAGTGAACGAAAGCTCTGTTGGCCTCAGCCATTCGATGAGTTTCCTCTTTTCTCCTAACCGCTGCTCCTTGCCCTCGTGAGGCCTCTTGAAGTTCCGATGCCAGATTTTCTGCCATAGGTCTACCTGTCCTGTCTCGGCTTGCCTTTAGTATCCATCGCATGGCCAAGGCTAGTTGTCTCCCTACGGCAACTTCTACTGGTACCTGGTAAGTTGCACCACCAACTCTTCGGGGTTTAACTTCTAGCTGTGGAGTCACGTTTTTAATGGCGAGTTCGAAGGTTTCCACAGGATTAGATGAAGTTTCTTTTTCCAATATGTCCAGAGCACCGTATACTATTTTCTGTGCGACTGATTTTTTGCCTCTGGTCATCACTCTGTTTATGAAACTTGAGAGTGTTAGGTTATTGTATTTGGGGTCAGGGAATACCGGACGCTTTTCAGATTTTCTACGACGACTCATTGTTAGGCTCCAGCACCTGTGGCTTGTTTTGCACCATACTTGCTTCTTCCTCGTCTACGATCATTGACTCCTGTGCAATCTAGAGCCCCTCGTACAATATGATATCTAACACCCGGCAAGTCTTTGACCCTTCCTCCTCTTATCAGTACAACGGAGTGTTCCTGTAAGCTATGACCTTCTCCCGGTATGTAAGCTGTAACCTCCATACCATTTGCCAGTCTTACTCTTGCCACTTTTCTCAAGGCGGAATTGGGTTTCTTGGGTGTGACTGTTCGAACTTGTATGCATACTCCTCTTTTTTGGGGAGACCCATCTGTTCTGTTGAGGCGGTTTTTCAAGGCATTAAATCCGTAGCGCAAAGCAGGAGCCTTGGTCTTTTTAACAACCTTGGTTCTAGGTTTTCTAACTAGTTGATTTACTGTAGGCATCGTATAAATTTAATCCTTGTTGTTATAAATGCGAAAAAATACACAAAAATAAGCCTAGCGTCGAGCGCCGAAATACAAACTTATACCTAGAGAGCAGATTTGTCAACCTCCATTAGTCATAATATCAGGCATGATGTCTTAATTAATTCTCTATTGGGCATACATAGCAGAATATTTGGACGTTTTCCATGCAGGGATATCTAAAATAACTAATTTACTAGCTCTCTACATCAGTTTTAACTTTACGCATAGTAGTGTAGGATCAGCTATAGTTGATTATTAACAGTATATAGGCTGTTGGACAGTGCTGAATATGATGCAAATAATTCCAAAAAACATGTTCTACGGGTGGATTATAGTTGGCACATGCTGGACAACCAGCATGGTGTCTTGCTTCATGAATCCAGTCGTATTTTCGATATTCATTGACCCTATGAGAAATGATATGAATGTGGGACTAGGTGCCTTGGCTTGGGTTATGAGTATAAGAATGTTAAGTGGTGGCCTTGCTACGCCTGTGATAGGGAAATTGTTGGATAAATATGGGGCACGATGGGTGGGTAGTTTCGGGGGATTCATGGCGGGATTATCCTTAGTAGGGTTCTATTTTGCAGACAATCTGTGGTCTCTATATTTGTTTGCCTTTTTGGGTGGATTGTCAGGCATGGGTGTTGCTGGTGGTGGTGGACAATTATTAACTACGTTACCTGTGACAAATTGGTTTGTTGCCAAAAGAGGCAGGGCTGTTGCCATTACTTCCACTGGAATGGGAATCGGAACTACTATATCTGCACCAGTGGGCTTGCTTTTAATTAACACAATTGGATGGAGATCCACTTGGCTGGTGTTTGGTTTGATAATATGGTTAGTAGTGATCCCGGGTTATGGTATTTTCATGCGTAGAAGGCCTGAAGACGTGGGTTTGTTACCAGATGGACTTGATAATACGGAGAAAGATGACGAGGACATAAGCCATGTTGAAAAGCTGGGTCAGGAATCGCATTGGACCGTGAAACAGGCCCTAAAGACGCCAGTTTTGTGGCTTATATTATTATCTTGTTCCATTTATATATTCTGCTCCTCTGCCATCCTGTTTTTGCGTGTGCCTTTTTGGAACGAGATCGGCATTCCTCAAGGAATAATAGCATTAGGTATAGGGATAGATCCGTTCACAGTTATCTTTGCGGTTTTGTTGTTTGGGTTTTTGGCCGAGAGATTTCCGATTCGTTTCATGGCTCTTATTGGGGGTAGTTGGAGAGCAATGTCCATGCTGCCACTAATATTGCTTGGGACGCATTCTTATTCCGTTTTACTGCACAATGTTATTTGGGGAGTTGGGTCAGGTGCTTTTGTTATAGCTCAGAACTTGGTAATACCTACATATTTCGGTCGATATTCTCAAGGGTCGATTGGTGGCGTCATATTACCGCTCATGATAATTGCTGGGGCTTCAGGTGCGCCAATAGTAGGGTATCTGGTGGACAATGGGATTAATATATCTACTATTTGGAAGATGGGCTCCATATTAATGCTTTTTAGTGGTTTATTGTTTTTCTTTCTCAAGCCACCCAAATTAAATTGAATGATTGACACATTAGATCACAGTGACCGAAAAACATTTAGTCTTTGTCTACTATCCCTAGCCATCTGAGTATAGGGTTGGACATCACTATAAACGGAGTACAAAGGACAGCAATTACTTTTTGAACAGCATTTGCTATTGGGGGTGGGCAGAACCATATGGCGAAACTTCCCAGAATACCTACAACTAACCCAATGCTTATTTGAAGTGCCAAATCCATTTCAGGATTCTAACAAATTTTGAAGATTATTTATATGGGCACACACGGATCACTGCAATCTCTAGTGAATCCGCAATTCATACACCTTATTTTGCAATGTATTTGTATAACATTATTGGACGAACAAACAAGACAAATCATAGATGTCCTTTTCGACTAGCATATCTCGATATGCTACAGCAGTTTACTTATGTGCAGTGTGATATATTATACAGCAATATTATGGATTTGATGATGAAATAATTAAGGAGACAATTATGGCAATAAGATTAGGGGACGAGGCTCCAAACTTCACGGCGGTAACGACCGAGGGTGAGATTGATTTTCATGAATGGCTGGGAGACTCTTGGGGATTGTTGATGTCGCATCCAGGAGATTACACTCCAGTTTGTACTACAGAGCTGGGAAAAGTGGCATCACTGGGAGATCAATTTAAAGCTAGAAATACTAAGCCAATAGCAATTAGTGTAGATCCAGTAGATTCCCATAATGGGTGGATAGGGGATATAAACGAAACACAGAATACGGAGGTCAACTTTCCTTTGATAGCTGATCCTGATAGGAAAGTGGCTAGTTTATACGATATGATTCATCCTAATGCTGATAATAACAGTACCGTTAGGACTCTATTTATCATTGGGCCTGACAAAAAAGTCAAACTGAGCCTCACGTACCCTCCATCCACAGGACGTAATTTCCAAGAAGTTATACGCGTATTGGATTCATTGCAACTCACCGCCAATCATCAAGTTGCTACTCCTGCTGATTGGCAGCAGGGAGATGATTGCGTAGTGCTGCCTGCTATCAAAACTGAAGATATACCTTCAAAATTTCCCAAGGGTCATAAGGTCGTAAAACCGTATTTAAGAACTACACCTCAGCCCAATCTTTAGTAATTAACTGAACAATATAATTAGAGGTACGAACGAGCTGGTCTGGGTAGATAGCTACCAAGTGCAGACTATCTACTCAGACTGTATATGGTTGAAATATTAGGCGTGAGTCATAGACCCACCATCTACAAATATGGTTTGTCCGTTCATGTAGCTACTCATGTCTGAACAGAGCAAAATTAGCAAAGGTATGATTTCTTTCGGATGACCCAGTCTCCTGGAAGGAAGGTAACGTACCAGAGGATCTTCTCTTTGTTGTTCCAATGGTATGTTCTCAGTTGTGTACCAACCTGTACCAATCCCGTTGACGGTTATACCAGTGCGAGCTAATTCGATAGCAAGAGATCTAGTGAACTGCTCTATTGCGGCCATGCTTGAAGAATAAGCAGTTTCATGGGCGACACCTCTTTCTGCAAGGACTGACGCAAAGTTAACGATCTTTCCTCTATTATTGATAACCATATGTTGTAACGCTGCCTGGCAGCATAGGAATACACTTTTCATATTTCTATTCATAACAAGGTCGTATTCCAATGGGGTAATTTCCAAAAATGGTTTAGAAAATTCTGCTTGAGTATCGTTCACTAGGATATCCAGTGTGCCTAGGAAAGACACAGATTTTTCAATAGCTTCGTTTGTTTCTTCGGGATTTGTTAGATCAGTATTTATAGTTAGTACTTTATTTTTATACAATAAAGCACATTCCTCAGATTCATCGAGTATTTTTTGTCTATTACCTAATATAACTAGATTTGCCCCGGCAGACGCAAGGCCGGCAGCCATTATGGGACCCCAACCGCGATCTCCAGTTGTTAGTATTATTGATTTATCCGAGAGATTCCATTCTTTAGGGATAGGCATTATAGCTCCTCTAGTTCAGTAATCTAATTGTATGTTTCTACCGTACCCAGTGATTGCAGCCCCACCCGCTAAAGCTCCTCCATCACAATAGAGCATTTCGCCGTTCATGTAATCTGAGGCGTCTGATGCAAGGAATGTTGCCAATGGAGCCATTTCCTGTGGTGTTCCAGCTCTGCCCATTGGCAAGAAATTCAATCTCTTGTTTGGCTCATTAGTCTGGGTCTCATTTTGTATAGGTATCATCCCAGGAACTATGCAATTACTGGTAATACCCATTGGGCCGTAGGTTGCCGCTATAACGCGGGTCAGTTGGATAACACCGCCTTTTGAGCATCCGTACATAAAGCTACCTCTTTGGCCTCGCAATCCTTGACCGGATGATATGTTTATTATCTTTCCAGATTCTTGTTCCACCATGTGTTTCAATATTGCCCTGCAACAGTAAAATGCTCCAGTGAGGTTTTTATCGATACCATCATGCCATTCTTGGTCTGTAATCTCCCAGATTGGCTTGTTGCCTGATCCTCCTCCAGCGTTGTTGATTAAAACATCGACCTTGCCGAATGACTTCAATGTTTGACTAAATAAATTGTTGACTTGTGTAGAATCTGTAACGTCAGTCGGTATAGAAATAGATTTTAGTCCCATACCACGAAATTCTTCAGCGGCCTGCTCTATCGGTTCGGGGCGTCTACCTGCGAGTACAATATTAGCCCCGGCTCTCGCCAGATCCCTACCCATCTCTAGACCTAGCCCAGTGCCACCCCCAGTGATTACTACAATTTTTTCATCCAAATTTAATGAGTCTAGCAATTGCCACCTCCGTATCACTTGTTGTCGCATTGTCAGTGTAATTTGACAAGCCTTAATTTATAGCAAATGTTTTTCAGTGAATCTTTTGAAACTGTATATATGAGCATCTATTCGGTGTGTTATCGTAAATTCGTCACCGGCTATTCTATCCAAAAGTATTTGGTGTCTACTATCAAAGGATTCAACATTTTCTTTGTCTAGAGAGGCTCCTATTCCCCTGCTTGCCCTCATCCTTCCTCTCCATTCGTCCTTTGTAAATGGTATCTCTTCGTCATAGAAAAACATACCGCGAAGTATAATATCGTGAGGGAGTCTATCAGCAGTAGGTAAAATCACACCTCCGTTTTTGACTGTGTCATCCAATTCAGCGCTATTGTTCCAGTTTTCCCTACTCCAATTCGGGTTGTATTGCAGGGCAAGATTCTCGCTCTCATAGGCAATGTCACTCAATTTTGGCAGCCACGAAAAATGAGAAATTACAAGCAATCCATCGGGTTTGAGAACGCGTTTGGTTTCCAAAATGGTTTTACCTGGGTGAAAATACTGCCAAGAATTACTTGATGTGACACAGTCAAAACTATTGTCTTCGAACGGCAAATGCTCTGCTTCAGCGACTCGGAAATCTATATCTAACTCGTCTGTCAAAGAGAGGTTGTGTGCAATGGCGATCTGATTTGCAGATATGTCTATTCCTGATACATTACATCCTCTTTTTGATAGGTTCCTCGCTATTAAACCTGTTCCAGTTCCGATGTCTAATATTTTTTGGTTTTTTTGTCCTATACCCAAAGCAGAGAGTTTTTCGTAAAAAGAATTTGGTTGGCCGTACCTATAGTTAGCATAGTCTTGAGATGTTTTGCCCCAGTCTATGCTGGTTTCTGGGTTTTCCGTCTTTGATTTGACTG
>CAZNWQ010000045.1:0-2398 GCA_964576965.1 uncultured Dehalococcoidia bacterium | reverse complement strand
TTTGACTGGTTTGTTCATTCTCTCTTTCCGATTCCAAAGCCTACTTGAGGGATATAGGGGAATTATGGGAAGTTGTATCTTATAGTTTTGTGTCCTATTGATTAAAAGGGAAGCTCCCCGTAGAGAGAACTTCCCTTTTAATCTTAAATTAACCTTGGTTAAATTCTATTCTTGATACTATTAATTACCTATCCAGAGGGCGGGTAGGAGGTTGATTCTTTCCTTTGTACCATCTGTATACAAAAAAAAGAACAACTAATGAAACTACACCGAGGGCTATTAGCCCTACAGGAGGTGGATTCTCTGCCAAGTGTCCGTAGCCCATTACCTTTGCTAACATAACATATCCTCCAATATACTATTCTTTTTCCAAGCGCTAGCTATACAAACAGATTCGATGCTGGTCTCTCTAAATCTGAATATTCTTATATCAAGAATATACTATTCCAGACTTGTAACACAATACATGCGATAATGGCAGTCTTGTTAACATTAATTGAGTAATCTGTTAGTTGTAGTGTATTTCATGATTTTTTGTACGCTATAAATATTCCAGACAATATTATGAGACCTCCTATTAAGTTGGCTAGTGACGGGTGTTCGTTTAAAATTAACCAAGCTAATAGTATAGCTCCGACTGGTTCAGCCATTATCGCAACGGAAACCAAGGTTGCCCTAACACTCCCTAAGGCCCATGTTATAGAAGAATGACCTATCAATTGTGGAATTATTGCTAACGTAACGATGAATATAATTGATTTACTGTCAAAGTTCCACAAAGGTTGGTTGGCTATTACAGATATCACAAAAAGCATTACAGAAGCAGACAAGAACACAAAACTTGTGTAGTCTAAATTATTCAACCGAGTTCTGACTCTTTTCCCTAGTATGAGGTAGAACGCGAAGGACAATGCACCTATAAACGCTAATAAATCTCCCCATAACTCTCGTCCTTCGAGGCGGGAATCGCCTCCTGTCAGTACAACGGCTCCGATCAAACCAAGGGCGATGCCCACATAAACGTTTTTATGCAGGTGTTCTTGGAAAAACAGTTTGGATAAAAACGCCACTATTAATGGACTTGTTGTAACTAATATCACAGAGCTTGCTACCGATGTATATTCGAGTGATGCTATCCAAGCGACGAAATGTATGGAAATTGCCACCGATGCCGCCAGACACATCAAAGTGTCTTGCAAGCGAATCTGGTTTAATCCATTAGTGTTTCTGAGAAAAGATGATAAAGGCAGTATGAATATACTCGCTATTGCCAATCTATAGAATGCTATAGCCGTTGCAGGAGCTTCTATCAATCGTATGATAACTGCTGCCGTTGATATACAAATTACACCGATTGTTAAAACAGCGTATGTTTTCATAATATTAAATTACCAAATTGCATAAATAGTGCGATTTCATTGGTATTGTACATTAGCAGGTAGGTGATATGGAGTTTTCACAAAAATCAAAAACTTAACATATCCTGTTTGAAGTAGTGCACTATTTAGTAATGATATAATTAGGATGTATTTTTTGTTGGTTTTGTATTGTATTCAATAGAGAAAGTGTATTAGAAAATGGGTAGCTTTATAGTTAATCTACTGGTTCTGATGTCAAAACTACTGGTTATAACAGTTTTCATAGTTATGACTTTGGCCTGGTGTACGCGAGATATGGTTTGATCAAATTCTATTTAGTATAGGAGTGTATACGGCATGGAGACGCAAAATGGATACAAATTGATTAAAGCAGCCCGTATGTTGGATGGTAAAAGTAATGTTGTGTTGGAAAATCCAGTCGTAATCACCCGTGGATCTGAAATATATTTCGTTGGCACCGAAGAGGAAATGCCGGTGCGTTTAGAATCCATAATTGAGGAATTTAATTATCCTGATGCAACAATTCTTCCAGGATTAGTGGATACACATGTTCATATAAATTGGTTTGGTGATGGCAGGCCTGGAGACGAAATCGAGCAATATCCGACCGATCTTCTGTTACTTCAATCTGCACAAAATATAGAAAAACACCTGAAGTCTGGGGTTACCACTATAAGGGATTGTGGATCAAAACATAAAACGGCATTTTTTATTAAAGATGCTGTGCGATTAGGTATAATTCCAGGCCCTAGGATGGTTGTGTGTGGAAGACCTATAACCATAACTGGCGGCCATACCTGGTATATGGGTGGAGAAGCTAACGGCAAGGTAGGCGTAACGAATGCTGTTAGGCAACTGGTTAAAGAGGGTGCAGATTTTATAAAAATAATAGCTACTGGTGGTAGTACAAGAACGTCTGTCCAGTTTCGCCAATCATTCAACCAGGAAGAGATAAAGGTCATAGTCGAGGAGTCTCATAAACTGGGTAAATTGACAGCAGCACATTGTGTAGGTAACGA
>CAZNWQ010000044.1:0-9885 GCA_964576965.1 uncultured Dehalococcoidia bacterium | reverse complement strand
CGGTGACTGTGTCTGCATATAGGGTCAGCTATTTGAATATAGTTACAGCAGTAAGGGGTCTTCCTGCACCAATAAACGAGAGTTCGTCTTCGCTGAAGGAAATAATTGTTTCCCTAACTAAAGGATTCAGGAAACCGGCTGTATTGTTATTCTCCATACTCTCAAATCTTTTTGCTTTGCAATTAATATCCTCAGTATCACAGTTTTTCAGATTTGTTTTTTCAGTGATACTCCTACCTCAGGTAATTTTGGTAACAATAATTCGAATCTTGGTTCACTTCTTTATGCAGGGATGGTTAGCCCTGCTGACCGGTGCTGGAATAGCATATTGGGGATCGGAAATAAGAGAAAGAGAGTCACTGTTTGGACTTGGAATAAGTATCGCTATAGTAGGCATAGGACTTACAGCACGAAAGTTACTCAGATTAGCCAATTTAGACATGTCATTCATAGACAGACTCATATTTACCTTTATGGGTATTGTTATATTGGTCTATTGGATATTCCCTATACCCTATGAGGAAATAACCGGCGAACTCGAAGGGGGTCCCGACATACTTTTCACCTCAGGAGTCTCTATGGTGGCAGCAGCTGTATGGACTATAATGTACAACGCAGACATTATTGTAAAAACAGCCACATTTCTATCTGGTAGGTCAGGTAAAATTCGGCCAATATTAGTCACTGCTGTTGCCTATCCTATGAGTGCAAAATTCCGCACTGGCATTACTTTAGCAATGTTTGCCCTGGTTGTTTTCACCCTGACGGTAATGTCTGTGTTAAGCAGTACGTTCGGTACCCAGTTCTCGGACCCTGAGGTTGTAACTGGAGGTTGGGATATAGAAGGAACCATAAATGCCAAGACACCAATAGAAAATATAAGGAGAGACATCAGTCCACAAACTTTAAACAAAATAGACGCTATTGGTGGCCATACACTGATGGGTGCAGAGGTCAGACCCTTTGGTAATGAAGATCCCGAATGGGAAACAACTGCTTTATGGGCACTAGATGAAGGATTTATGGCTAACGCTGGTTTTGATATAAAAATTCCTGCTGATGGATATGGTCCCAACACCAAAGACATATGGCAAGAATTAATCGATAACCCGAATCTAGCTGTAGTGGGTGGCAATGAGATTCAAACTTCGGAAACTAGACAGGATGGTTGGAGGAAAGATTATTTGAAAGGTCTATATTATGACAGCGAGTCATTCACTCCGTTTGATATAGAGGTAAATGCTAACAACGCAGAGGCAACCATAAAATTAACCATTATAGGTGTTTTAGATAGAGTGCACGAACAAAATGGAAGCTCCCAAGCCATATATACCTCAAAAGGCAATGTCGATAATGTCATGCAATACAAGTTGCCTATAACAAATTACAGATTCAAATTGAAACTTGATTCCGATATTCAGGAAGTGTCCAGAAGCATACAAAGGTCTTTCTTGCGACAAGGCATGGAAACCCAAGACGTTAAAAAAGCTTTACGGGAAGAGAATGCTGCTGGGCAAACTTTCCAAAGACTGTTCGTAGCATTCATGTCACTTGGACTACTTGTTGGAGTGGCAGCACTCGGTGTAGTTAGTACACGAGCAGTTGTAGAAAGGCGACAACAAATAGGAGTGTTAAGAGCGATAGGTTACAAAAGATACATGATCCAGGCAAGTTTTCTTCTTGAATCTTCTTTCATAACCTTAATGGGAGTACTTATAGGACTCATATTGGGTCTGACACTATCTTACAATGCGTTTCTAGATATAAGAGAGGATGCCAATGTGGACAACTTGATCTACAGTGTTCCCTGGTTGCAACTAGGCATTATTATTTCTGTAACATACGTTTTTGCGATAATAACCACATTCATACCTTCTAGGCAGGCTGCAAAAATAGCCCCAGCGGAAGCACTCAGATATGAATAGTAAGAATTTGAATACACACCATAGATAGGTTACAGTATCAATGAACACCTAACAGGAGGCAATCATGAATAATACAGGACTTGCCGCAGTATGGTCAGATTCGGACAATAAATTTGATGTACGTGAACTCCCATTACCGGACGTTGAGCCTGATGGCATAAGCATCAGGGTACAAGCCACAAGTATTTGTGGCTCAGATCTTCACACGTGGAGAGGGGACGGGGTTCTAGCGGAGCAAAGACCAAGACCTCCATCAATAGGCGGCCATGAGATGATGGGAACAGTCGCAGCCATGGGTAGCAAAATATCAACCGACTCTTTGCGAAAACCTTTAAAAGAAGGGGATAGAGTTGTATATTCGTACTTTTTCCCGTGCATGAGATGCTACAACTGCATAAGAGGAGAAATGGGTGCCTGTAAATTCAGAGGAAGGCCTCAATTCAAAGACTGGCCAGTGTGCAACGGTGGTTATTCCCAATACTACTATCTCAGGAGCCCTCAATTTCTATTCAAAATACCTGATGAAATTGATGATGCTGCTGCTGCTCCAATAAACTGTGCGTTAGCACAAGTCATGGAAGCATTCCACATCGCAAAACCCAGATTCGGCGACAACGTTGTGATACAGGGTGCTGGCGGTCTCGGTATTAATGCAACAGCAATAGCCTCCGATATGGGTGCCAATAAAGTAATTGTTATAGATGGCCAGCAGCCTCGCCTAGAATTAGCTAAACAATGCGGAGCAACTGATATCATTGACATGAGAGAATACCCTACAGCTGACTCTCGCATAGATAGAGTAATGGAATTAACCTCAGGTATAGGGGCAGATATAGTCATAGAGCTTGTAGGATTCCCTTCGGCTGTAGAAGAGGGCATTAAAATGTGTAGAATGCGAGGAACTTACCTCGAAGTAGGACACATATCGCCTAACAGCATGGTTAATCTAGATGTTCAAAAGTTGGTGTCTAATCAACTCCGTTTTGCAGCGATTCAACATTATGATCCATGGATTCTACCTAACTCAGTAGATTTTCTAATTAGGACTAAAGACAAGTATCCATTGATGAACGTTGTTTCTCACAAATTTGGATTAGACCAAATCGGCGAAGGTTTCAAAACAGCAGAATGGCTTGGCCAAGAAGGTGGAAGCCAGGTCACTAGAGCAATAATCACACCGTAAATGCGAGGTAAAGTAATTTGGATTACGAGTCAAATATAGTTTTATCGGAAAACCAATACAAAGTGATAGGTACTAGACCTGTTAGACATGACGGCATCGACAAAGTTACGGGCAGAGCACTGTACGGTGCGGATATTCAAATGCCTCAACTTATATACGGGAAAATACTAAGAAGCCCTCATGCCCACGCAAGAATTTTATCTATCAACATCGACAAGTTACTGAATAACCCATTAATAGAAGCTATAGTGACTTGTTCAGATTTACCTGAAATAGAACCCGGAAAAGAAAATGCCTCACTGAAATATCTTCGAGACAATGTCATTGCCAGCGATAAAGTGCTGTACAAAGGACAACCCGTAGCCGCAGTCGCGGCCAAAAGCCCCCATGATGCGGAAGAAGCTTTAAAATTGATAGAAGTCAAATATGAAATACTAAATCCCGTTACAACTGCTTATGAATCAATATACGAAAACACAACTGTAATCCACGAAGATTTAAATACTACTGAAACGTATAGCTACATAACAAACCACAGAAACATAGCTAGTCATATACAGCATTCAATAGGCGATATTGATAAAGGTTTCGAAGAGTGCAGTGTAACCGTAGAAAGAGAGTTTCATACCAAAACTGTTCATCAAGGTTACATAGAACCTCATAACGCAACGGCTTTTTGGAACAAGGATGATAGATTAACAATATGGAGAAGTACTCAGGGACCATTTGAAGTCAGAGAAACCACTGCCAGAATATTAAACATAGACGTATCTTCAATAAAAGTTGTGCCGTTGGAGATAGGAGGAGGGTTCGGTGGTAAATTCGATCCATATGGTGACCCAGTAGCAGCACTATTATCCAAAAAGAGTGGTAAACCAGTAAAAATAGTTATGAGCAGATCGGAAGATCTTGAAAGTACTGGTCCAACACCAGGATCATACATAAAGATAAGAATCGGCGCTGATACAGATGGCAAGATACTCGCAGCTAAGGCTCTATTAGCTTATGAGGCTGGTGCATATCCAGGTTCTCCTGTAGATGCTGGAGCACTATGCATATTTGCAGCATACGATATACCAAATTTGGACATTAATGGGTACGATGTGGTAGTCAATAAACCAAAAACAGCAGCATACAGAGCTCCTGGGGCAACGAACGCCGCATTTGCTACAGAAACAGTAATTGATGAAATAGCTGAAAAGTTAAATATTGATTCGCTAGATCTAAGAATTAAGAATGCCGCCAAAGAAGGAACTCGTAGACCAGATGGGCCAATTCATCCCAAAATAGGATCTCTTGAAGTTCTTAAAGCTATGAAGGAACATCACCATTTTAATACACCTATTGATAAACCGAATGAAGGAAGAGGTATTGCTATAGGATATTGGATGAACGGAGGAGGACCTGCATCATGCACACTGCAGGTAAATTACGATGGAACCATAAACCTAAACGAGGGATCTCCTGACATAGGAGGAACAAGAACATCTGTTGCTATGCAAGCCGCCGAAGTCCTTGGGCTTCGGGCAGAAGATATTTTCCCTTCGATTTTGGACACGGATGCCATAGGTTATACGAGTGGTACTGGTGGCAGTAGTGTGACGTTCAAAACGGGCCGGGCAGCCTACGACGCAGCCTTGGATCTCAAACGCAAACTGATGTCTAGAGCAGCAAGAATCTGGGATGTTGATATTACGTACGTTGCATATGAAAATGGGGAATTCATCGCTGGCATAGACCACGCTTCTAATCCTGAGCAGCATATGACATTTAGGGAATTGGCTGAACAACTAGAAGATACTGGTGGCCCAATCACAGGATCTGCCAATACAAATGGAGAAGGAGAGGGAGGTGCATTCGCTGGGTGTATAGTGGATACAAAAGTAGACCCTGAAACTGGTAAGGTAGATATAACACGATTCACTATTGTCCAAGACGTAGGAAAGGCTATTCATCCGAGTTACGTTGAAGGGCAAATGCAGGGTGGGAGTGCTCAGGGAATAGGCTGGGCAATGAATGAAGAATACATCATGGACGATAAAGGTCATATGATGAACTCAAACCTACTAGACTATCGTATGCCTACAAGTTTAGATCTACCAATGATAGATACTGTCATAGTAGAAGTCCCTAACCCAAGACATCCATACGGAGTGAGGGGAGTTGGAGAGGTTTCAATAATAATGCCTCCTGCTGCAATAGCTAACGCAATATATCAGGCGGTAGGCATACGTCTAAACAACTTACCAATGAACCCAGAAACTGTTATGAAGGGTATCTGTTCATCCTTGGAATAGGAGTCATCAAATGCCAGTAGTTTTTCTGACCCCTAATCTTAAGAAACCAGAATCACAACCTACCCAAATAATAGTCGATGGCCTGTCCATAAAATCTGTGATAGATAATGTTGAAAAAGTATACCCGGGATTTAAAGATAAACTTTTGGAAAACAACAGGATAAAACGGGGAATCTCTATAGTGGTGGACGGAGAAGTGAAACGCTCAGGACTTTTAAGTAGAGTATCAGAAACCAGCGAAATTCATTTCTTATCAGCCATTGCTGGCGGTGCCTAGATGTCTGTATTCAAAAATCCAAAGACT
Organism: uncultured Dehalococcoidia bacterium; assembly: GCA_964576965.1. Lineage (GTDB taxonomy): Bacteria > Chloroflexota > Dehalococcoidia > Lucifugimonadales > UBA2985 > VFHP01. Next base: position 4,176 of record CAZNWQ010000044.1, on the reverse strand, counting down.
TGATTATATCCAAATCAGGCACACTACCATTATATCTCCAGATTTCCCTTCCTCCACTATCAAACACTAAAAACGCGGGTACCAAACCACTGTTGTGTTCAGATCTAAGATATCTGCCCAGCTCAGATGTAACATTCACTCGAATCACTTTTGACACTTTGTTTAATTCCTGCTCCAGATCGTCTATTGCAGGTTTTGCAGCAAGACAGGCTACACACATATCAGAATACACAATAACCAGAAGAGGCTCTTCGGTTAACAATGCCTCATTGAAGAAATCCACTGAAAATTCCTTAGTATCTCCAGTCTTAAACTGAAACTGAAAAACTATCAGTGAAGATATTATCAACACCAATAAAACCGCCATATAACGAAGCTCCATAAATCTGGAGCTCAAGAATATTGCTATTCCTACAACAACTAACGAAACAAACAAAAAAGAATATTGGTTTATTAACAGCATCAAAAATCCTTGGACTATATAGTAGATTGTTGAAAATACATCATCTATACTGGAAATTCAACAGATTTAGAAAGATTATTTTAAGAAAACAGCAACCCAGACGCTTTTGAACAATATAATTAAAGTAGGGGGGGGTTAATGCCATCATTTGACGTGGTTTCGAAAACAGATTTAATGGAAATTGATAACGTTATAAACGGGACTATGAGGGAAACAAAACAGAGATTCGATCTTGCAGGATCTAAGTGCGAAATAACGAGGCTGGATAATACGCTAACAATGATTGCTGATGATACTATGAAACTCACACAACTGACCGAGTTGCTCAGAAAATACATGGCCAGAAGAGAAGTTGAACAAAAATCTCTAGTATTCCTGGATGCAGAAGGCGCCTCCGGTGGAACCCTCAGGCAAAAAATCAATATAATCCAAGGCATAGATGGAGATCTAGCTCGAAAAATAACAAAAGCCGTTCGGTCCAGCAAAATAAAAGTTCAAGTATCTACCCAAGGATCAGAGCTAAGAGTTTCAGGTAAAAACAGAGACGATCTTCAATCTACTATAAACTTTATAAAGGATTTGGGAATAGATCAGCCACTTCAGTACATTAATTTCAGAGAGTGATCTTAAGCGGTGCAGGTAGATGGCGGAGGGAGTGGGATTCGAACCCACGAAACCTTGCGGTTTACTGGTTTTCAAGACCAGCGCCATCGTCCACTCGGCCATCCCTCCAGTCCTAACAGCGTAACTTAATTTTGATTCTATTACTATCTTAAACCCGCAATCGACGTGTGAAATACCAAAATTTGAGCTATTTATAATATGACTACCCAACCGAAAAAGAAATTTTATCTGGTGGTATTCACCGTTTACACATTGATCCTCATCACCTGCCTGGTTTCATGTAATTCTTCCCACCAACAAAGTAAAAGCATGATAGGCACAGAAAAACCTTCAAGTTCGGCTTCGAATAGCAATAGTTCACCCACACCCGAAACTAATGATATTTATGTAGCAAAAGATTCTGGTGATAAAAAATACGGTGGGGTAATGACTTTGGCAAACAGAGGTAACCCACCAGCTGGTTTCGACACCTTGAGAACAAGCAGCATCGCTCTTCATCATGTTGCAGGGGCGATTTTTGGTCCTGGGAATTTGGTTATGAGATGCAGAGATAACACATACTTGGTTTGCCCCTATTTAGCCAGAAGTTGGATTTCAGATCAATCTTTTACTAAATGGACTTTCAACATCCGTAATGATGTCTTTTGGCACGATGGAACTCCATTTACAGCGGAGGACGTTAAGTTTTGGTTTGAACTGGTATTTTTTGGGTATGAAGTTGACAACAAAACCCGTGCTCCAGCCTATTTTAAAACGGAGTTGGGAACTATAAAAAACATAGAAATTGCTCCTAATAACAGGCTGACTATAACATTCATTGATAGAAACCCTCATTTTTTGGAGATTCTTGCCAATCCACGCTTTAAAATAGCTCATCCTCGTCATCTAATGAAACCCAAGCTAGATTCTGGCGATATAAGTGTGAGCCCACTAGACATAGGATTGGTGGGTCTTGGCCCTTTTGTTATAGATAAATACGAATCTAACAGTCTGATATCCGTAAAAAGAAATGATCTCTACTGGGAAAAATCCAAACAAGGAAACCAATTACCGTATCTAGATGGTATTAATTACGTCATTACTAAAGATCCTTTCGCTATGGATATAGCATTCAGGTCTGGCAGAATAGACGGAGGTGCCAGAGGTCAATCTCATTACCTATCTTCTAACCGAAAGGAGAAATATGTCGAAGATTTACCTAATGAAGTATTTTTTGCCGAGATCGAAGGAGGCAATTTCAGGCTAGCATTTAATATGATGAAGGAGGGACCGTGGCAAGATCCAAAAGTTCGCAGGGCTATATCCCTTTGGATCAATAGAAGAGATGCCATACCAATAGTACTAAATGGTTTCGGCTGGACATCACCAGATTTGGGGCCACCAAACATTGAAGTTCAAAGACACTTCATAAATTGGCCAAAGTTCGATTTAGGGGATACGAATACAAGACGGGCAGAAGCACTCACATTAATGTCAGAATCAGACTACCCAGACGGATTTTCAATGGGACATCTCTGCCGATCAATAAACCCTAAACCATGCGAATTCTTGAAAGATCAACTTTCAGGTTTGGGCATCAATCTAGAACTTAATATGACAGACGAGAGTGAATGGAACAGAGGTAGGACTAGTTTAGATTATGACAGCCAACAGGGACGACTTACTCCTTCTCAAATACCAGAAGGAACACAATCCGTGTATGGCAGGTACGAAAACAATCCGGATTCTTATGCTAAACATAACGACAAACACGTGGAAAGTCTCTACAAACTGCTAAAAGAATCCCTAACATTAGAACGCAGGGTAGAAATATGGAGAGATATGGAAAGATATCTTTTCAAGGACAAAACCTACATAATACCGATAGCTGAGTATATCAACGTTATTCCGTATCGTACTTACGTAAAAGGATTAGCGATTCCAGCCGAAGATGCCCACGCTAATACCGATTTTTCAACCGTATGGATGGAAAAATAATTCACCATGATAATTATTAGGATAGGTGATGAACTCATACATTGTTAAGAGAATCGTATTATTTATACCAACGTTGATACTGGCGTCCATTTTGATATTCGTAATTATGCGCAGCCTGCCTGGAGATGTGGTTACAGTGATACTAAGTGGTTCTGGTGAAGGTGTAGTAAGTTTAGAAGCTAAAGAGGCTTTACGTGAAGAGTTAGGACTTAATAAACCGCTAATAAAACAGTATTTGACTTGGGCGAAAAGTTTTACAACAGGAGAATTTGGGGGCAGATCGTTAGAAAACCGAGAACAGATTAGTTCTATAATATATCGCCAAGCACCAGTAACTCTATTATTAACATTCTATAGCTTGGTGATATCTATATGCATATCTACTCCACTCGGCATATATTCAGCTCTCAGAAAAGGCTCTATAGCAGACATTTTCACCCGTCTTACCAGCTTAATAGGATTAGCCTTTCCCAATATGTGGATGGCTTTGATAATTATATTACTGCTGCTCCTTTTATTCGGTTGGTCTCCGCCAATAATATATTCTTCTCCTGGGTCTGATATATGGCTTCATATTCAGATAGTAATATGGCCAGCCCTGATAATCGGCTGGGAACAAAGTTCCCATATGATCAGAGTAGTAAGATCAAACATGCTAGATATCCTTGGCAAGGACTACATTGTCACCGCTAGAAGCAAGGGGCTACCAGAACTATCTATAATAATGGGTCACGCAGTACCAAATGTACTAATTCCAACTCTTACTATGACTGGTTTGCAAATTGGATCACTAATAACAGGAGTTGTGGTGTTAGAAACAATTTTTGGCCTACCCGGGCTAGGAAGGGGATTGATACAGGCAGCCTTAGTGAGAGATTATCCTGTAATTCAAACCATTGTTACTGTAATTATAATGATTTCTCTTTTCATAAATCTACTTGTAGATATTTTATACAAAAAAGCTGATCCCAGGTTATATGAACTGGATTGAAAATAGGTATTAACTGATATGGAAAATACTGTTCTTAAAACATTAAAATCATACATGTGGACCATAACTGTGTTTATGGCTATGCTGAGTTTTTTCATCCTCGTGTTGTTTGCATTGTTTC
>CAZNWQ010000043.1:0-9898 GCA_964576965.1 uncultured Dehalococcoidia bacterium | reverse complement strand
AATTTGACGGCATGAGCACCGGCTTCCTTTACAAGTATGCCAGCGTTCCATATGGCATCTTCCACAGTTATTTGGTAAGACATGAATGGCATGTCTGCAACTATTAATGCATTTGTGCTGCCTCGAGATACTGCTTTGGTATGGTGAACCATGTCTTGCATAGTTACAGGTAAAGTCGAACCATAGCCAAGGACTACTTGACCAAGTGTGTCTCCGACTAATATCAGAGGAATGCCAATTTGATCTATTATTCTGGCTGACGTATAGTCGTATGCTGTTATAGTTGGTATCTTCTCACCGGCTTGTTTCATATTTCTCAGGTGATCTATAGTTATCTGCATATTGTGATCCTTTCATAAAGCGTCAATAGATACTCTAAACAACAGATCCTTCGGATAGCGCTGCTATAGTTGATTTAAGTAGTAACTCTATTTCTTGAAGTGTTTCATCCGTTTTACGTTCTAACTCGATTGATATATTTTCTAATGATAATTGACAATATGTAGACAATAAAGAAGGATTGTATTTCTTGAGTGAATCTATGTGTCCTTTGATAGTTCCTATATCGCCCCTTGATATTGGTCCAGTTAGGGAATTAGGCACCCCGTTTTGTGAGATGTTATGTATAGTTCGTTCGATTAACGGAGTGAGAACGTCCAACGCTTGTTTCTCGCTGTATCCGATAGATTTCCATATATCCACTGCTTTGCCTATAACTGTAGCCACTAATCCACACGCCATAAACGCTGACACGTGATAGAGTAATTTATGTTCAGTTGCTATTGATATAGAAAAGCCCCCAAGTTTATCTGTAACATTCTTTAAATATTCTGTAAGACTTAAGTCACCTTCTATGGCGAAATAAACGTTTTTTAGAGTTATATCAGAGTTGTTATCCGAAAATGTTTGCAGAGGGTGATAAGAGGCAACTGAAGCTCCATCTGATCTTGCTTTATCGAGCCAAAAACTTGTTCCAGCCCCTGAACAGTGAACTACTCCCATATCGCCCCGCCATGTTATTGATTCAGTAACAGTTTGTATCGAGTCATCTGGGGTTGTTATAAAAATTAAGTCACAACTGTCTACTAACTCTTGAGGTGTTTGGTATGCTTTACATTCATCGGAAATCAGTTTGCAAATGTTCTGTGATGAGGATTCTTTTAAGCTATGCACGCCGTGAATGTTGAATCCTGCAGAATTTAAATTATGCGCCAGTGTCCTGCAAATTTTGCCAGCTCCAATAAACCCTATTTTCGCGCTACTATTTTCGTTTTTTACATCACACATTTCATTTAATCCACACATAAACACTAGATAGCACAAGGCCAATTGAGACAAGAGTTCCACCCCAAATCAGCATTCTTAGATCATTTTCTCCAATGAAGGATGCTATTGCCATACCAACGCCAAAGCTGGCAAATGTAACACCCCAAGTTAGTAATCTATTTTTCATATTGTGGTTTCTTAATACGAATTCTGTTTTGGTTTTGGTAGTATTTTCCAATAAAAAAAGACCTGCCACCATAAGGCGGGGTCTTCTTTATATCTATAAGTCCACAAATTATGCCGTCGTGGTCTCAAGATCCCCGCGGCCTCCAAGTTGAGTCGATTAAGCTCACTACTCCATCGAAGTTAATGGCGACAGGATTGTACTTATGCGCAAAAACTTTGTCAATCCACAATATTGACACTGATATAGGCCCAAGTTAGAATTCTAGTCATAGAATTTGTTGTTTGTTTCAACAAAAACTGTTAACAACTACTATGACCATATTTCTTTAAAGGTGGGTGTGCCAGAATGGTGGATTCTAGTAACGGTAAAACCCTTTCGGACTATGTTGCAGGTTCATTCAAAGGTTCTGATTTAGATGGATTAGACGCAGTAATTTCCGCAATCGCCGAGGGTTCGGCTCATGTTCATTCTCAAGTTCAAGCTGCTGCTCTAGCAGATGTTCTTGGCACTACCGGAGAAACCAATGTACAAGGGGAAATAGTCCAGAGACTGGACAAATCAAGCTCAGATACATTTGTGGATGTTCTCAAGGGATGTGGGAGGGTAGCAGTTATAGGTTGCGAAGAGATAGAAGATCCTGTGATCGCTGGCGACGGCGACCTCCATGAATATATAGTTTTAATGGATCCTCTAGATGGATCCTCTAATATAGACGTTGCTGTTAGTATAGGTTCCATATTTGGAATATGGAGACGAAATCCTGGCGAAGAAGTCAATAATGATTCGCTACTGAATCCCGGATCTGAACAAGTTGCGGCAGCCTATGTGGTGTACGGTTCGAGTACGGTTTTGGTTATAGCAACGCATTCAAATGTGCAAGGTTTTACCTTGGATCCGCAGACAGGTAATTTTGTAATGACACATCCAAATCTAAAAATACCCGATCAGTGCCCTTACTACAGTACCAATGAAGGTAATTTTGGGAATTTAGATGATAATACTAGGCAGGCAATAATGAATCTGAGAGATAGTCTGTCTTTACGATATGTTGGGTCACTTGTAGCAGATTTCCATCGCAACTTGCTAAAAGGGGGTATATTTTTGTATCCGGCTGATAAAGGGCGCCCAAATGGTAGACTGAGGTTAATGTATGAAGCTAATCCATTGGGTTTTGTTGCCGAGCAAGCTGGCGGGGCTGCGTCTACAGGTAGCGAGAGGATTTTGGATATATTACCGAAGGAATTGCATCAGAGAACACCTCTGATAATTGGTAATGCAAATTTTGTAGAAGACGCTGTTAACACTATTGGTGGTTAGAGCTAAGAGCCGAGGTGTGGCTTTTGTATATTGCGCCCTACCCCAAATAATAATAAGTTTGAAGAAAGTAAAGCATACATATTAAGGAGTCGAAAATGGATTCACAAAAATTGATCGATACCGCTCAGGCTTTGGTGGTTAAAAGCAAGGGGATTCTGGCTGCCGATGAAAGTGGAGGCACTATTAAGCGTAGGTTTGATTCCATTAACGTTGAATCTACTGAAGATAATAGAAGAGATTACAGAGAGATGCTTTTCAGAACCGAAGGAGTGTCAGACTATATCAGCGGCGTAATTTTATTTGATGAAACTATCAAACAGAATGGTGCTGACGGCACCCCAATAGTTAAAGTACTTTTAGATAGAGGAATAATACCAGGTATAAAGGTAGATAAAGGTACTCAAGCCCTCCCAGGTTCACCATCTGAATTAGTCACTGAAGGGCTGGATGGGTTAAGAGCACGACTCGAAGAGTATGCTTCATTGGGTGCAGGTTTTACAAAATGGAGAGGGGTAATAACAATAGGGGAAGGAATACCAACACCATATTGTATAGAAGCTAATGCTCATGCGCTGGCGCGTTTTGCTGCTTTAAGTCAGGAAGCTGGACTAGTCCCAATTGTTGAGCCAGAGGTTCTTATGGATGGTGATCATAGTATAGATCAGTGTTTTGAAGCTAATGAAGCTACTTTAAAAGAGGTGTTTGCCCATTTAAGCAGGCAAGGAGTGATGTTGGAAGGAGCCTTACTTAAACCTAGCATGGTTTTGTCTGGGAATAAGGCCACTAATCGTGCTGATCCAGAGGAAGTTGCTGCGAAAACAATAGAGTGTTTTAGGAGTTCTGTTCCAGCAGCTCTGCCAGGTATAGTATTTTTGTCAGGAGGGCAATCTGACGAAGAAGCGACTGCTAACCTAAACGCTATTAACGAAAGAGCGAACGAATTTGGTGCCCCATGGGCATTGAGCTTTTCTTATGGCAGAGGATTACAGGCTGCGCCATTAAAAGCTTGGAGCGGTCAATCTTCTAACGTGGAACAGGCTAAGGAAGCATTTTATAATCGGGCAAAATTAACCAGTGCGGCACGGGACGGAGTATACGTACCGTAATGGATGAGAGAGCATCCAAAGTTTAAATTACGAGTGGTTTTAAGTCGTGCCCAATACATCTAATGATAAAATCCTGATTGCTACCAATAATGCAGGAAAAGTTCTTGAATTGTCCAAGTTATTGGCGTCTAGTGGTTTCATTGTTACTACTCCTAACCAAGAAAATATTCAAATGGATGTCGAAGAGACAGGGCAGACTTTTGAAGATAATGCTGCAATCAAAGCTTTGACTTTCGCCGAAACATCCGGTTTGTTATCAATCGCGGATGACTCAGGGTTGGAAGTGGAATACCTGAATGGAGAGCCAGGAGTAAGATCTGCTCGTTATGCTGGTGAAAATGCTAGCGACATGGACAGGGTCTGGTACTTATTGAATAAACTTGAAGATGTTGAATGGTCAAAAAGGCAAGCTAGATTTAAATCTGTAATAGCGATTGCGGATCCAGAAGGTGTAATTGAGATGTTTGAAGGCACATGTGAGGGCTACATATTGTTTGAGCCAGTTGGTCTTAATGGTTTCGGATATGACCCAATATTTTATTTACCGCTTGAGGGCAAATCTATGGGTGAATTGAGCCTTGAAAACAAAAACAAGATTAGCCATAGGGGTTTGGCAATGGAAAAAGCTGTAAGGTTTTTGAACCAGATTAATTGATTCAGATAGACATTGTTAAGGATAAATTTTGTGTTGGATTTAAAAACCACATTATTTGATCTATTATAGAGACACTAATTATAGGAAGGCATAGTTTTGATTAGCGATGATTGATAGTAACCCAGTAATTAAAGATATTTTCGGGAGGCCTCTCAGAGATTTACGTGTGTCTGTGACAGATAGATGTAATTTTCGATGCCCTTACTGTATGCCCGCTGAAATATACGGAGAGAGATATCAATTCTTACCAAGGGAAGACATACTATCATTTGAAGAGATAGCCAGACTGACTAATGTTTTTGTTGGTCTTGGAACTAAGAAAATCAGGCTGACGGGCGGGGAACCCTTGGTGCGTACGGGCGTGGACGAACTGATAAGTTTATTGACACATATAGAGGGTGTGGAAGATCTAACCTTAACAACTAACGGTTATCTTTTGGAAGATCAGGCCATGAGTTTAAAACAGGCAGGATTACAAAGGATAACGGTTAGCTTAGATAGCTTAAATGATCAAGTTTTCGGTGTTATGAATGGGCGGGGATTCAAAGTTGACAGAGTAATTAAAGGTATAGAGAGATCAATTGAGGTAGGCCTGACTCCTATAAAAGTCAATGCAGTTGTGCAAAAAGGTATTAACGATCACACGGTGATAGATATGTTAAAACATTTTCGTGGTACAGGTGTAATAGTTAGGTTTATAGAGTATATGGATGTGGGCAATCTAAATGGTTGGAAAATGGAAGAAGTTGTCCCGTCTAAAGAACTGGTGGAAATCATAAATGCTGAATTACCCATAGAACCAGTGGATAAAAATTACTTAGGCGAGGTAGCTGATAGATATCGTTATCGAGATGGAAGTGGCGAAATAGGGTTCATTTCTTCTGTTACCGAAACTTTTTGCCAAAATTGTACCAGAGCTAGAATATCTACTGACGGTAAATTATTCACTTGTCTTTTTGGTGAATCCGGGTTCGATCTGAGAGGGCCAATTAGAGATGGTTATTCGGACGAACAAATCAGGGAATTAATAACAAATGTTTGGAACAAAAGAGATGACAGATATTCAGAGATTAGGGCATCAATTACAGATCAGACTAGGAGAAAAGTCGAGATGTATCAGATTGGTGGATAACGGATTATTCCTATCGTAATCGTTCTACACATATTTATTACTCAGGATGGAAGTTCTAATGCCCAATGAATTAGAGACATACTATATTTTTACCGATGGTGCCTGTAAGGGCAATCCAGGTCCTGGAGGATGGGCTGCTATAGTTCGCTTTGAGGGATTAGATACCGAATTGAAAGGTTATGCTGCAGATACAACGAACAATAAGATGGAGATTACTGCAGCCATAAAAGGCTTGGAAGTTTTGCCTTCTGGTGCTAAAGCTGTTGTTTGTTCTGATAGTAGTTATTTGGTTAATACTATGACAAAAGGATGGAAAAAGAACACCAACAAGGATCTATGGGACGCACTTGACGTACTTATATCTGACATTGATGTAGAATGGCAATGGGTAAAGGGTCATAGTGGTCATAGTGAGAATGAGAGAGCGGATAAACTAGCTTCATTTATGGCGGAGAGTAAAGGTATGAGTAAACTTACACATATTGATGACAAAGGTGATGTGTCTATGGTGGATGTTGGGTCAAAAGGACAGACAAAGCGGGAAGCAATTGCTACCGGGTCCGTTGTGATGAAACCCGATACTTTGGCATTGGTACTCGAAGGATCCATAGAAAAGGGAAGTGTTTTTTCTGTGGCAAGAATAGCTGGAATAATGGCGGCCAAAAAGACTTCAGATTTGATACCTCTTTGTCACCAATTGCCGATAGATAAAGTTCAAATAGATCTGGAGGCAGACGAACATAACAGCAGTATAATCATAACTGCTTCAGCCAGTACCACAGCAAAAACCGGAGTTGAAATGGAGGCTCTTACGGCAGTTTCTATTGCTGCTTTGGCGATATATGATATGTGCAAGGGTGTGGATAAATTCATGCACATAGAGGGTGTTAAGTTGCTGAAAAAAACTGGTGGTAAGAGCGGAGATATAGTAGCTTTTTAACGCCAATGTGACTACCATATAATGGCTAAATGCCGTTGACCATGGAGATGGCATGTGATAATATGCACACTGTTTGGCTGGGTCCTTGAATAAGAGGTATTTTACGGTTGTTATCCAGTTGGTGGGGATCGGCTGGTATATAGGAATCTCCATCATGGGTGGCCTCTTTCTAGGCCTGTGGATCGATAGAAAGCTAGGTAGTATTCCTGCGTTCACCATCATTGGAGTGATAGTAGGAACTGTGTTGTCTTTCTACGGAATTTACAAAATGTTGTTGCCGTTGTTGGTTGGAATAGGGGCAACTAAACGAGATGATTAATTAAAAGGGAGTGACTTTTACGTATGGCCGCTATTAAGAGACCTGCAGTTTTGTTAATCTTTGTCCTTTTATTGTTTCTCGTAGTATATGGCTTAATGAATGGAGCCATAGGAACCTCTCTAACGTCCGGTCAAGGCGAAGGTACCCCACTTCTTGAAGCCCCTCACCCACATATACCACCTCAGAAAATAGGATTCCCAAGTGGTAAAGGGGGAGAATCCGTAACAAGTGCTGATGGATTCGTTATAACTAATACCATTCTCTCTTCGTGGGTTGTAATGATAATACTGATTGGATTGTTTTATATGGGCACTAGAAACATGAAAATTGTTCCCAGTGGCCTGCAGAACTTTCTGGAATTTATACTAGAATCCTTATACAACTTCGTTCAAGGAGTTGCAGGAGAGGAAAATTCAAGGAAATTCTTTCCAATAATAGCAACAATCTTCTTATTTGTTATGTTGAATGCATGGGTAGGTCTCCTTCCTATATACCCAGCGTTAGGGTTTATGGATCATGGACACATGAAGGGACATCTTCTGAGACCTGCGGGAACAGATTTGAATATGCCGTTAGCCCTTGCTCTTATATCGTTTGTGTTCGTAGAATTCTGGGGTTTAAAACTGTTGAAACTTAATTATCTAGCCAAATTTGTTAGGTTGGAGAACTTGAGAAAGGGTAATTTTGCTCAAGTCCCAATAGACCTTTTTGTTGGTGTGTTGGAATTGCTAAGTGAATTCGTCAGGATAGTCAGTTTTACTTTCAGGTTGTTTGGTAATATGACGGCTGGTGAAATACTATTACTAGTAATAACTTATCTGGTACCATTTGTTTTGGTTCTGCCTTTTTATGGGCTAGAACTTCTGGTAGGATTAGTACAGGCGTTAATATTTGCAGGTTTGACATTAGTTTTCGTAGTAGTTGCGGTTACACCGCATTCAGAGGAGGAGCACTAGTATGGATGCAATTCTTGTAGTATGTGCAGTAGTTTCAGTTGGTCTGTTGGCAGCTATATTGGCCGGTGTCATGGCTGTCTACTCTAAGATAGAGTGAATATGTTAAATTTCAATAGCTAAAACCATTTGGCATAATTAAAGGAGGATTCATGGAAGTAGAAGCAATAAAACTATTGGCAGCATCTCTGGCGATCGGATTAGGTGCACTTGGACCTGGTTTAGGTATAGGTATATTAGGTGCTGCAGCTATGAACGCTATAGGTAGGAACCCGGAAGCTAGAGGGGCGATTCTTACCAACATGATCTTGGCTATTGCTTTCGCTGAAGCAATTGCGATATATGCTTTGATCGTTGCTTTCTTGTTGCTGTTCGTGGCATAAGACAAAGGCTCTGAATTAAGAGCTCTATAAATTTTCGGGAGGACAGTATGGAAGATCTGGGTTTTCATGTACCCAGCTTGGTTGTGTACCTGATCAACTTCACTATACTGCTCTCTCTGCTTTATGTGGTTGGCTACAAGCCTATATTGCGCATGCTTGATCAACGGGCTGAAAGTATCAAAGATAGCGTTGAGATGGTAGACAGAGTAAGAGAAGAGGCAGCCGCACAACAGGTAGAGATGCAGCAGCAGATGGAAGAAGGGCGACAAGAGGGTCAGGCTATGTTGACCCAAGCTAGGGAAATTGGAGAAAAAATTAGGAACGAAGCTACTTTTAAGGCCAAACAAGAAGCTGATGAAATAGTAGCTAAGGCTAGGGAGTCGGTTCAGAAAGAAAGAGATGAAGCAATTGACCAGGTCAGACAACATTTTGCTGAGATTGCAATACTGGCGGCTGAACGGGTTATAGATAGATCTTTAGACGGTAAAACACATAAAGATATAATCGACAAAGTTTTGGATGAAAGTGCCGATTTAAATCGGTCTTAGGTAAAATATGGCAAAGCCTTCTGCAAAAAGATATGCGTTAGCGTTATACCAGTTGGCCCTGGAAGGGTCCACTGTGGAGAGTTGGCACGGCCAACTCAAATCCTGCGAGGAAATATTGAATAATCAGGAATTCGCAGGTTTTCTGCTTATGCCGAAGGTGTCGCTATCTAAGAAAATGAGTGCATTGAGTCAAATTCTCCCTGACTTAGATGAGATGGTTGGTAATTTACTTAGTTTGCTGGTATCTAGGGAGTCAGCAGGATCTATATCGTCTATAGTGACTGAATATGGACGGCTTTTGGATGAGCAAAATGGATTAGAAAGAGCACATGTCAGAAGTGCAGTAGAACTAGATGAATCTAGCAAAAAGAGCTTGGTGGATCAAATATCCAATATTGTTGGAAAGAAAATCGAATTAACAACCGAGGTAGATCCTACTATAGTAGGTGGTTTAGTGGCCAGAGTCGGTGACAAAATAATTGATGGTAGCATCAAAACGAAACTTCAGGGTTTGCGTAAATCTTTGGTAGAGGCTTCTCTGGGTGAGGGGTCTTAACTTCCAGTTAGAGGTAATAATATGGCAGTAAGAGGACAGGATATAACTTCGGTAATTAAACGACAGATTCAAGATTTCGGAGGCGAAATCACAATGGTTGACGTGGGCACAGTTGTTGCGTCTGGAGATGGAGTGGCCACGGTTCAAGGACTAAGTGGTGCTCGCTATACCGAGTTGGTATCATTTCCAAACGATGTCATGGGTATAGCGCTCAACTTGGAAGAAGATAGTGTGGGAGTAGTTATACTCGGTGATGACACACAGATCAAAGAAGGAGATGAAGTCCGATCTACGGGGAGAATAGCAGAAGTCCCGGTTGGTGATGCGCTTCTTGGCAGAGTGGTAGACGCTTTGGGTAGACCACTGGATGGTAAAGGAGCCATAAAATCTTCGGAGAATAGACCTGTGGAGAGGATAGCTGCCAATGTGGCTGAACGTAAATCTGTGTCTGTACCTATGCAAACTGGTATTAAAGCAGTAGATGGCATGACACCTATTGGTAGAGGGCAAAGACAACTGATAATAGGGGACAGATC
>CAZNWQ010000042.1:0-10051 GCA_964576965.1 uncultured Dehalococcoidia bacterium | reverse complement strand
TAAATGTTTGAAAACTTTTCGAGTGAGACACCATAAGGATATTGCTAGAATCGAGATACATCCAGAAGACATGTATCTTATATTTGAAGACAATAATAGAACGAAAATGGTGAATGGCATCAAAGATGCTGGTTACTCTCATGTTACTTTAGATCTGTCCGGATTCAAAAGTGGAAGCCTAAATGATTATATAGAAACCAACAAGTTGACACTTTAGCATTTACAACTTTTTATACTCTTGCTTTCCGATAAATATTCGCTTACCCGTATACAGTTATATGCTTGCCACAGTATAACTATAGTTGACACAGAGCGTATCAACCTTTACAATGTTCCAAGTTGACAGGGCAAACAAATTCAACAGGAGTGTAAATGCTTTGGTATTTTATAGGCGTATAAACGAGACATCCGATATTAACCAGAATTTTGGAGAAAGACCTATCGTTGAAGGCGTCTATGTTATAAGTGTAGCTGCAAGAATCCTCGACACACATCCACAAACTTTAAGGAAGTACGAACGCCTGGGCCTTGTGTCTCCCAGTAGAAGCATGGGGATGCTTAGACTGTACTCGGCAGAGGATGTGCTAAGAGTAAAACTTATAAAACATATGGTAGACACACTTGGACTGAACTTGGCAGGAGTCGAATTTGCACTTGCACTATTAAACAGAGTAATTAATCTAAAAGAACGTCTCAGTGATATATCTAGAGATGAAAATACAAATGAACTGCTATCAAAGAAATTGGACATCATAATAGCAGAAATGGATAAGATTTTACCAGCAACCATATAATCTTAAGGAGAAATGGTAAGTGACCAACGACGACGAAATAATATATAAAAACGATGGTGAAGAAACCGATGAAAATGAATCACCTGATGCCAACACAGAACTTTCTCGTTTAACGGAACTGTTACAGAGAGTTCAAGCGGATTCAGTGAATTACAAAAAACGCATGGAAGAAGAAAAACAACTTCTTAGAGAACAGTCTACTAGGAATTTACTGTTGAAATTGTTACCAATATTGGACGATTTCGAAAGAGCTACCGAACATAAGCCAGAACATAAAGATACAGAAGTACTTTCATGGATAGAAGGAATTGAACTTCTTCAAAAAAACCTTAAAACGGTATTGGCTGCTATAGGGTTAGAGAGAATTGATGCCAGTGAACAAGAATTCAATCCTATGGAACACGAAGCGGTACTGTTTCAAGAAGTTGAAAATTTTGACACAGAAACTGTCATTGAAGTTGTGCGTGAAGGATACAATTTCAACAACAAAACACTCAGACCGTCACAGGTCATAGTGTCTAAGGCTAAAATAGATACGGAAAACCATTAAGAAAATAACGAATAAACATCTGATTAAGGAGATATGAAATGCCAAAAGTATTAGGAATAGATTTAGGTACAACCAACTCATGCATGGCGGTAATGGAAATAGGGGAATCACAGGTATTAGAAAATAGCGAAGGTGTTCGCGTCACGCCTTCGGTCGTTGCAATGCATGCGACTTCTGGAGAAAGATATACTGGCTTAATTGCTAAAAGACAGTCAATAACAAACCCGGAAAACACTATATATTCTGTTAAACGTCTCATGGGTAACAAATATAGCGAACCCAAACTCAAATCAATGATAGATCGTCTTCCATACCAAGTGAAAAAGGCTAAGAATGGGGACTGTGAAGTTGTAATGTCTGGTAAAAACTACTCCCCTCCTGAGGTTTCAGCAATGATATTGCAGAAACTGAAACAGGATGCTGAATCTAAACTTGGCGAAAAAATCACCCAGGCAGTAATAACTGTGCCCGCATACTTTAATGACACTCAAAGGCAGGCAACTAAAGATGCTGGCACAATAGCTGGATTAGAAGTGCTAAGAATAATCAATGAACCTACTGCTGCTTCTATGGCATATGGCTTAGACAAGAATAACGACCAAACAATAGCTGTGTATGATTTAGGAGGAGGCACTTTCGATGTGTCCATATTACAAATAGGTGACGGAGTGTTCGAAGTAAAATCTACAAATGGTGACACCATGCTGGGAGGAGATGACTTTGATGAAAGGATCATGGACTGGATCGCAGAAGAATTCAAAAAAGAACAAGGAATAGATCTGAAACAGGATAAGATGGCTTTGCAAAGATTAAAAGAGTCAGCAGAAAAAGCCAAAATGGAACTTTCAAACGTAATGCAGACGGAAATCAACCTTCCATTCATAACAGCCGATGCCACCGGCCCAAAGCACTTGTCAATGAATTTAAGTCGAGCAAAACTGGAACAGCTCGTAGATGATCTCATAGATAGAACAACGGCTCCTTGCCAACAAGCAATGGCTGATGCTGGATTAACCAATGAACAAATACATGAAGTCGTCCTCGTTGGAGGAATGACTCGAATGCCAGCAGTTATAGAAAAAGTTAAAAATCTTTTTAACAAAGACCCACATCAAGGAGTCAATCCAGACGAAGTAGTAGCTGCTGGTGCTGCTATCCAAGCTGGTGTATTACAAGGCGACGTTACCGATATCTTATTACTCGATGTAACCCCATTAACACTTGGAATCGAGACCTTAGGAGGGGTTATGACCACATTAATAAGTAGAAACACTACCATACCAACAGCCAAGACAGAGACATTTACAACGGCTGCTGACAATCAACCAAGTGTAGAAGTACATGCTGTTCAAGGTGAACGACCAATGGCTACTGATAATAAATCAATTGGCCGTTTTATGTTAGATGGAATACTCCCGGCTCAAAGGGGCATTCCTCAAATAGACGTTACCTTCGATATTGATGCTAATGGAATAATTAATGTTTCAGC
The DNA here is from genome assembly GCA_964576965.1 of uncultured Dehalococcoidia bacterium. Lineage (GTDB taxonomy): Bacteria > Chloroflexota > Dehalococcoidia > Lucifugimonadales > UBA2985 > VFHP01. The sequence continues at coordinate 7,218 of CAZNWQ010000042.1, read as the reverse complement.
TAAAGACAAAGGCACTGGGAAGGAACAGAGAATCACTATTACAGCCAGTTCCGGACTTAGTAAAGAAGACATAGATAAGTTAGTAGAAGAGGCTGAACAATTTTCTGAAGAAGACCAGAAACGCAAACAGGAAGTTGAAACTAAGAATATTGCCGATAGCACAGTATACGCCGCAGAAAAACTTGTTCAAGATAATCAGGATAAAATTGACAGTAACCTTAAAGAGGATTTGGAAACCAAAATTGCGAAACTTAAAGAGTCCATCCAAAGTGAGAATGTGGACTCTATGAATGAAGATTTACAAGCGTTGCAGGTAGCAATGCAACAGGTTGGACAAGCCATATATTCTCAAAGTGAACCTGAAAACACGACAGACACTGATGAGAATGTAGTCACAGAGGAAGATTCAAACGATGACACAGTAGAAGGAGAATATAGAGAGGTCTAACACATAAGTAGAAGTGCTACCTATTATACTTTGGATAATGCACTACGCATCACAGACACGGTTTTATCTATATCGGTTAGGCTGTGTGCAGCCGAAACGAACATCGCCTCAAAAGGAGACGGGGCTATATATACACCACCACGGAGAAGCTCTATGAAAAACTTTGTATATCGCTCTTGATCAGCATTAATTACATCATCCCATGAATCTACTGAGCCTTGAGAAAAGAAAATAGTCATTAATGAACCCACTCTGTTCACCTCAATGTTTAGGCCCAATGAATTGCTCTCTTCCATAATTGATTTACTTAACCGGTCAGAGGTCACCTCTAAATCCTTGTATATATTTTGATCTTGTAAGATATTTAATGTAGCCAACCCTGCAGCCACCGCTATGGGATTCCCTGAAAGAGTACCCGCCTGATACATTGATCCTAAAGGTGATACCTGTTCCATTAAATCGCTTGACGCTCCGTATGCTCCTACTGGAAGCCCTCCTCCAATTATTTTACCTAAACACGTAATGTCGGGGTAAACGTCATACAAATTTTGCGCCCCACCATAAGTCAGCCTGAATCCTGTTATTACTTCATCATATATCAACAAACTCTCATTTTGATCCGCTAAATAACGCAAACCCTGCAAGAATCCCATCGCCGGCACAACGACACCCATATTAGCAGCTATAGGTTCAACAATAATTCCAGCTATTTGACCTTTGTATTCGTTAAAAATTTTTTCAACAGAATTAAGGTCATTGTACTTAGCTATCAATGTCTCCCCGGCATAGCTAGCGGGAACACCTGCACTATTGGGAGTGCTATACGTAGCACTTCCAGATCCAGCTTCTACCAATAAACCATCACTGTGACCATGATAACAGCCTGCGAATTTAATTATTTTATCTTTTCCGGTAGCCGCCCTTGCAAGCCTCAGAGCACTCATAGTTGCTTCAGTACCTGAGTTAACCAACCGAACCTTATCCATACCTGGAAATGCTTCCACTATTGTCCTACATAAATCCAATTCGCCAACCGTAGGGGCACCAAACGAAAGGCCGTTATGGATTGCCTGTTGCACCTCATATATGACATTAGGATGTGAGTGACCGAGTATCAACGGCCCCCAAGAACCAACATAATCTATATATTCATTACCATCTGCATCCCATATGTAAGAACCTCTACCCTTCTCTATAATCAATGGATTTCCACCCACCGATTTAAAGGATCTTACGGGGCTATTTACTCCTCCTGGGATATACTTTATGGATTCGTTAAATATTCCTAAGGATTTTTCGGTATTCATCTATTCTCTTTCTGAATCATATTATGCCTAAGTATTCACGGCATTCTTGTTCGACTATTCTATAGACATCACTAAGAGGCAATTGTGTCTCCTCAGCAATCTTCCTACAATCTTCAAATTCTGGCGACACTCCCACAACAATTCCATCAACTCGCTTCAATTTTACCTGTGCTTTTCCAATGGAGGAATCAATCTCTAGTATTTCCCTGTCCGCTTGATATCTAGAAATGGTGCGGAACCTTACTCCTAATGTAGTTGTATTCAAAAGAACAAACTTACCTAAATATGCTGCCAATTCCGGTTTGCAAATAATGTTTAAGGAGATACCAGACCGATTCTTTTTCATGTATATCGGATTAACCCAAACATCCAGGGCGCCATTTTGAAAAAGCTTTTCTTGAATATCCCCTAGGATTTCTGGCGACATATCATCTATGTTGGTTTCAAGTAATGAAACTTCGCCAATCTCTACATCAGAATCGGTTTCACCTATCCATAATCCGATAACATTCGGTATATCATTAAAATCTTTGTTTCCAGCCCCGTAAGAAGTGACGTCTACTGAAAATACAGGGCTATCAAATGAAGCCAGTGAGGCCAATATGGCCGCTCCAGTTGGGGTAGTCATCTCTCCATAGTCCCTATCTCCTTGGTGAGAAGCATCAACAAACACATTTTTAAAGGATACTATTGCCAACACTGCAGGTGCAGGGACCGGCAATCGTCCCTCACGAGTATTCACAAACCCTGAACCCAGACGCAACGGTGAAGAATATATCTGATTCAATCCCAAATATTCCAAACCGAATGCAACCCCAACTACATCTATCAAAGTGTCCAAATCTCCGAGTTCGGACAATTCGTGTATTTCTCCATGAACCTGTGTTTCGGCAGCATGAATCGTCTTGAGCACATTTGAAGCCATATCTTTAACCTTTGTCGATAGGGTGCTTTGATCAATAATGTTCAAAAAGTCTTGAATTGTGTGCGATTTATGCATACTTGAATGCATTGAAGTATCCACACTAACGTGTGTTGCAGTCACTCCATTCTTATCCACTACATTTTCGGAAAGTGAGTATCCTCCAACATTAAGTTTGTCCAGTTCCCGAAGCAAAGTGTCAAGTGGAAGACCCGCTCCGACCAAAGCTCCTAACAACATATCTCCACTCACTCCGCCAATGGAATTAAAATAACCTATTCTCAGAAAATGCCGCCTTTCTCTTGCTGTCTTGTGTGTTATAAATACACGCGATAATGGACTCGCATCGTCACAATATTAAACTACAAATATATTACCTCAAAACACAGTCAAAACAAACGATCAAGTGTTGTTGACGGTATAAATCCTAGCAGGTAGTATTCAAACACATAACAAGGAGATTTACACTCAATTGGAAAACATAATTAACATGTCAGACATGGGATTTGTATTTGAAGTCACTGACTCAATGGGAATAGACCGCGAAAATGTGTCGGTTCCCCTAGGAAAATCAGGCTCTGGTTGTGTTCAAATAATGCCTGACAGCACGGTTGAAATCGTCATACCAGAATCTATTCCAATGGAGGAATGGCAGGAAACACTGAAAACTAACTTGTAATCACTAGGATATACAACCGACATATTATGACTGATATAGATAGATCCGGATTCATTTCACTTGAAGTAGAGGAAAACGATAATTGCTATGGCATGCCTTTAATGACATATCAAACCTTAGGAATTGCTTTTGAGATACAAAAGATTAAGGTGTATGGATTAAACGGATTAGAGGAGTTCCAGCGGGTCACTGGGTGGAGCAGTGAAATGGATGGCAACCCAAAGCCGGCTTTTTGTGTGGAAGTCTCGGATTCTGGTTCAGGTAATGCTTTCCTGATATTTGGTTCGGATTGGGGATTAAGAATGATGCACGATTCTTTAGACGAAGAATGGACCCCAAAAAGCATAAATCAATGGGGAGAACCCTGGATGCTGATCGGAGATATGGCCGATATAGTAAAAAAATGAGTTCGAAATACAGTAAAATCCAGTATTTCGAGCAATTTTCTCCATTAAATCCAATAATTACGCCTAATTACTACTGACTATCTTATGAAAATAGTGTAGACTTAACGCACTTTAAAGTAATGTCAGGGAGGTTTTTACCATGCAAGGTTACTGTGTTAAGTGCCGGTCTCAAAGAGAAATGAGCAATACTCAATCTATAACTATGAAGAACGGACGCCCAGCTACGCAGGGTACGTGCCCAACCTGCGGCACTAAAATGTTCAGAATAGGTAAAGCCTAAACTGCTCATTGGTCTAATAGGGTTTATTTAAAACCCTTTATGGCACTTCTTAGCGCCTAACTGAATATAAACGTCAATGTTTGTCTTGTAGAAAAGTCGGTCTACTGACCGACTTTTGGCGCGTCTACTGTACGGAGATATCACTATTGTATACAAGAAATGACTACAAATATTTGTTGATAGAAAGGCATCATAACATCGTTGTGATGACGCTCAACCGACCTGCTAAGCTAAATGCCATAAATACCGACATGTCAAATGAAATACATTCAGCACTGAATGAAATTTCTTCAGATAAAGATTGTTTGGTTCTAATAATCACTGGCGCAGGAAGAGGATTCTGCTCAGGCTGGGATTTAAGTGAAGACAACCCTGGTCAACAGAGTATTGACTCCTACAACATTACAAATATCAGCCAACATATTTTTCAGATACCCCAGCCCGTTATCGCAGCAATAAATGGCATAGCTGCAGGAATAGGTTTATCTATAGCTATGTCTGCAGATGTGCGCATAGCAGCAGAGAATGCTCAGTTTTCTTGCATTTTTGTTAAAAGATCCCTCGTTCCGGATGGAGGAGCAACTTTAATGCTCCAACAAGTACTGGGCAAAGGTATTGCAATGGAAATGTCTTTAACTGGCAACATATACGACTCAGACTGGGCACTCCGTAAAGGCCTTATAAACCAGTTGGCACAAAACTCACTTCTACTGAACTCTGCACTTGAACTCGGGGTCACCATTGCCAACAATCCTCCTGCAGCAGTGAGGGCAATAAAGAGGATTATGAATAAGACTGAATCACTTCTTTCCGGTGTAATTGAATCAGAGAATGAGGCAAACACTTTGCTAGTAGAAACAGAGGATTTCCAAGAATCAATTCTCTCTTTTGAAGAAAAACGACCTCCTATCTATAGAGATATTTAAGCCGAGATACTCAGAGAATATCGGATATGCATATAAGATTGCTAAAAAATTCCCCTACAATATCTTGTGGTTCCACCCTAACAGAATGCTATAATTAGAGTAATTCTGGTTGGGGGATATATTGTTCACTCATCTGCATAATCACACCGAATACAGTTTGCTTGATGGATTAAGCAATATAAAATCCATGGTCCAACAAGCCAAATCATTTGGCATGGAATCTCTGGCAATCACTGATCATGGAGGTCTATACGGTGCCATAGAGTTTTACACCGAGTGTACAAATCAGGGAATAAACCCCATTATTGGAATAGAAACCTACCTCGCTTTAACGGATAGAAACACGAAAACCAACGCTGAAAAGAGTCCTTACCACCTTTTACTTCTAGCAAAAAACACCCAAGGATATCATAATCTTTTAAAGCTTTCCTCCATAGCTCATTTAGAAGGATTCTACTACAAACCTAGAGTTGATAAGGAAATCCTCGCCCAATATTCCGAAGGCATAATAGCCCTATCAGGATGTCCTTCTGCTGAAATCCCCAAACTCATCCAGCAAGGGTTATTGGAAGAAGCTCAAAACACAGCCATCTGGTATAGAGACACCTTTGATTCCTTTTATCTCGAAATACAAAGGCACAGCAATATACCGGAGTTAGAAAACATAAACGAACAATTGATCAAAATTAGCGAAGATACAGGAATACCAATTGTCGCGACCAATGACACTCATTATGTCAGAAAAGAAGATGCTCCATACCAAGACATCTTGATTTGCATTCATACGAACACCGATATAAACGATGATAGTAGACTTAAAATGTCGGATGATTCTTACTTTATAAAGAGTCAAGAAGAAATGGTTTCACTGTTTTCAGATCTACCAGAGGCCATCACAAACACCGAGAACATTGCTAATCAATGCAAGATAGAACTTGATTTCAGCATGCTTAGACTACCAGAATACACACCACCAGACAATTTAGGTTCTAAAGAATATTTGAAGCAATTATGTGAAACTGGCCTGATGCAGCGGTACGGGAACCCATCTGATGCCCTAAGAGGACGTCTATCCTATGAACTAGATGTTATAGAGACTACCCAATTCGACAATTACATGTTGGTCGTTTGGGACATAGCAAGATTTACTCGGGAAAACAGTATTTTGTTTGGAGTAAGGGGGAGCGCGGCAGCAAGCATAGTGCTTTACACTCTAGGCATTACAGACATAGATCCAGTTGGACATAAATTAGTTTTTGAAAGATTTCTAAATGTCGAAAGACATGAAATGCCAGATATAGATATGGATTTCCAGGATGATAGAAGAGAAGAAGTCATTGATTACGTAAGACAAAAATATGGTTCGGATCATGTCGCACAGATTATTACATTTGGTACTTTAGGAGCAAAGGCAGCTATCAGAGATACTGGAAGGGCGCTCGGTATGCCGTACGGAGATGTTGATAAAGTGGCAAGATTAATACCAACCGGGACAAACAATATTCAAAATGCCCTAAAAGATATAACGGAATTCCAATTGATCTATGAAACTGACCAAACTACAAAAAGATTGATAGACACCGCTCAACACCTTGAAGGGGTAGTTAGACATACTAGCACCCATGCAGCAGGAGTCGTAATTACAAAAGAACCATTGGTGAATTATCTGCCTCTACAGAGACCGTCTCGAAATGATGCATCAACAAATATGGCGATGACACAATTTCCCATGGAACCGATTGCCAAACTGGGATTATTGAAGATGGATTTCTTGGGATTAACCAACCTTACCATACTTTCTGAAGCAAAAGATTTTGTACTTAATCGCAGAGGTATAGACATACACCTGAATGAAATTCCTCTCGATGATGAAAAAACATTCTCTTTGTTGTCGTCTGGAGAAACAACAGGGGTTTTCCAGCTAGAGGGCTCAGGAATGAGAAGATACATCCAACAGCTAAAACCCAACTCTGTCAGTGACGTTTCTGCGATGATTGCCTTATACAGGCCTGGCCCAATGGAACACATAAGCACTTTCATAGATGCCAAACATGGTTTGGCACCCATACGTTATCCTCATCCTACACTAGAGACGATACTGGAAGAAACGTATGGGGTAATTGTTTACCAAGATCAAGTCCTCCTGATTGCGCAAGCATTTGCAGGATACTCATTAGGTGAAGCTGACGTAGTACGCAAAGCCATGGGCAAAAAGATACCAGAAGTAATGCGAGATGAAAAAGATAAAT
>CAZNWQ010000041.1:0-10094 GCA_964576965.1 uncultured Dehalococcoidia bacterium | reverse complement strand
AATTCTGTCTCCCCATCCACATATGCGTTATGAAAATGCAAAATCATTCATGAAAGATTTATTAGGCATGTCTTTAATTAGTAATTCTGGTAAGATGTCTAGCATGCAAAGCAATCACGAGGCACAAAAGCCAATCCCTGGCCTGGAAAACGAAATAACGGGAGAAGACACTACCGAGGCCGGAACAGGCATAAGATGCAGAATATGCGGATATGAAAACAGTCCTGGCACAGGATGGTGCATGGGTTGTAGAAGCGTGTTGACGCGAGCCGGTGCTGGGGAAAACGAAAAAGTTGCGTCGTCAGAAGAACGAACTCTCAGGAAGGAAACCAGGGATAGGATCAGGAGAACACTAGTAGGAGGTATATCATTATGCTTCCTAGCCTTCTCTATAACTCAATTCTTGGACATAACTTTTCCTTTGCCACCTCCCACATCCAATATAAGTTCAATTTCAGAATCAGGTGAATGGGCAATGATCCACAGGGATTATTCTGGACTACATACCATTGAAACTGAAAATCTGTCTATCTCTGGAAATGTAAAATGGGCTTTTGAAACCAATGAGAAAATAGTATCAACACCTGTCTTGAAGGGTGATATAGTCTATGTCAACGCTCAAGATAACAGAATTGTAGCTTTAAATAAGGATTCTGGAGCTATAATATGGGAACGCCCTACAGAAATCCCGGTTGACTCCTCTCCTGCAGTAACTGACAACCTAGTTTTTATTGCTCTAAGGAACAACAAGGTTCTAGCATTAGATAGGTACAATGGGGATGAAAAATGGCAATTTGCCATGCCAGACAACCCAGATGCCCTTCCCCTTACAGGGTCCCCTCTCGTGAAAGACGGGGTTTTATATATTGGATCAGGAGATAACACGCTATATGCCTTGGACGCCATGACCGGGGAGTTAAAATGGGACTATCTGACCAGAGACTGGGTAACAAACACACCTGCTATATCGAATAACCTCCTTGTTATTTCCTCTATGGATGGCAGAGTGACTATACACGATACAAATACAGGCAAAAGGAGATTTTCCTTCCGTGGTTTAGGACCTCATATTATGGGATCTCCGAACATATCAGGTAACTCCATTTATGTGACTTACAGAAATGGATATGTAATTTCAGTCAACTTACAAGAGGAAGAGGTGCTGTTCTTCAGTAGATATTATCGCCTTAGACTACAACTTTGGTTATGGGGCATGATGGATCACCCAGGCTTACCTAAGGGTGTAAACTGGATCAGGCCTATGGGAGGTACAATTTCCTTAACACCTTCGTCAGATGCTCAAAAAGTATACGTTTCTACACAAGAAGGATTATTGCATGCCCTTAACGGTGAAACTGGTAAGAGAGAATGGTTATACGACGTGAGGCCATTGAAAATATCCTCCTCCACAATAGTTCAAGACACCTTATTGCTGACCGATGCTAAAGGTAAATTACACGCGGTTGATAAACATAATGGAGAACCCCTATGGCAAATAGACGTTGCCAACAATATATCTTCAATTCCTGTAATTGCAGATGGTGTATTGTACTTAGCTTCTGAAGATGGAACGTTATACGCCATTGAATAAGGTGTAATGTGGAAATCGGAATCATAGGATTGCCTCAATGTGGAAAAACCACGATTTTCGGCGCCCTGAGTGGCGGTGAATCCAGCGTTAGCAATGCTATGCTAAACACCAATAAGCCGAATTTGGGAGTGGCAAAAGTACAAGATCCTAGATTAAATATGTTGGAGGATATGTTTAATCCAGTCAAAACAACACCCGCAGAAGTAAAGTATATTGACTTCCCAAAATCCCAAGAGGCCAATATTAAGTCCAAAGGCATATCCGGTGAATATTTGAACTCCTTGCAACGCGCTGACGCTTTATTACAAGTAGTAAGGTCTTTTGAAGACCCTGCAGTGCCTCACATTGAGGGCTCAATAGATCCCTTTAGAGATATTAGTCTAATGGATCTGGAACTATCGTTTTCCGACCTATCAATTCTTGAACGCAGGTTAGAAAAACTAACGAATGAATTAAAAAGTGCCAAATCCAACGAACGTGACATTAAACTCAAGGAACAGGTAACACTCTCTAGAGTCAAAAAAGACTTGGAGCAAGAGATCCCAATAAGAGAACAAGATATCTCTGAAGATGAACAGAAAATTCTCTCGAATTTCCAATTCCTCACAGCCAAACCCATGTTGATAGTGTGGAACATTGGAGAAAACAATATAGATAAATCTCAAATTATAGAAGATGACTTAAGATCTCAATTCGCCCGCCCAGGTGTAGGAGTAGTAACATTATCAGGAAAGATAGAGATGGAACTGGGAATCATGGATGTGAATGAGTCACATGAGTTTAGGGAATTTATGGGCATTGATGAACCTGCCCTCAATAAAGCTATACGTTCTTCATATGAGTTGTTAGGATTAATCTCTTTCTTCACTGTAGGATCAGATGAAGTTAAGGCATGGACCATAGAGAAGAATATAGAAGCCTCAAAAGCTGCTGGTAAAATCCACACAGACATAGAGCGGGGATTCATCAGAGCAGAAGTTATATCTTATCAAAACTTATTGGACTCTGGGAGTTTAGCAGATGGGAAAAAGAAAGGGCTTGTAAAACTGGAAGGGAAATCTTACAACGTGAGAGATGGCGACATTATAAACTTTCTTTTTAATGTATGATGATTAAACCCAAGATACAAGACGATTCACTATCAATATATATCCACATACCATTTTGCCAAACTAAATGCCCATACTGTGATTTCAACACTTATTCCGGTATAGAATCTCTTATTCCAGATTATGTAAAAGCAATAAATTCAGAAATACACTATTGGGGAGATTCATTAAATAATTTAAGTGTTAGAACTATATTTTTTGGGGGAGGGACTCCATCTTATCTACCAGAAGGTCATTTGGAATCCATGCTTGATCAGGTATATAAATTTTTCCCAATAGAGGACACTCCAGAAATTACAATAGAATGTAATCCAAATGATATAGACAACAACAAACTATCCTATCTGCGAAAAATAGGTATAAACAGACTAAGCTTTGGAGTGCAAAGTTTGGACGATAATCTGTTGACCATATTAGGTAGAAGACATTCGGCAGAAGAGGCATTAATCGCGTTTCACAAGGCACGCGAGATTGGATTCAACAATATAAGCCTAGATTTCATGTACGGCTTACCTTACCAAACTTTGTCGCAATGGGAAGACACACTCAATCAAGCCATAGAGATAAACCCAGATCATTTATCCCTATATTGTCTCACCTTGGAACCAGGCACACCTATGAATAAGAGCGTTGATTCAGGCAACATACCGTCCCCAGACCAAGATCTTGCAGCAGACATGTACACAATCGCGAACAATATCCTAGCAAACACCATTTACGATCAATACGAGATTTCAAATTGGTCTAAGCCCGGTTTAAACAGTGTCCACAATTTAACTTATTGGAGAAACCAACAATACATAGGAATGGGACCAGGAGGTCACTCATATGTACATAAAACAAGATTCAATAACATTAACTCCCCCAGACAATACATAAAAAGATTGAACCGCTTAGAACCGAATAAGAATTATAGTAAACGTCTCCCCTATCAAACAATTAATACAATGCCTACGGTGGAAAACATCGAATATATAGAACCCGAATTAGAGATGTCAGAAACTATAATGCTAGGACTGAGATTATCAGAAGGGGTCAGTGAGGAGTCTTTCAATCAGCGTTTCGGAATATCTATCCGTGATGCTTTTAAAGACGCTATTACTGAAGTTATAGATTTAGGTTTAATGATAGACAAAAACGGCATATTCAAATTAACAGACAAAGGCAATCTGTTTTCCAATGAGGTATTCTTAAAATTTTTCTAGACGGCGTTTTGACTTATATTTGGCTTGATATACTCTACTGTGATATCCTCTTCTCAGACCCAACTGATAATAAAGAGGTCATAGAAAATGTCACTAGATATACTTAACGTTGCACAACAAATCGAGGGTGCAACCGATCACATTAGGGAACAGAACAAGTTTTACCACGAGCAACTCAACAAATCCTACGATACACTGCTTCGCTCTGATGCAACGACAATTGAAGCCAAAAGAGTATCTAGTAATAGTAATTTCCTTATTCCTGGAATATCTAAATCGCTTTCGTCAAAATATAAATTGCCCGATCTACCTGAAAATTACAGTGTGCTAGCGGTAGACGGCTCGCACATAGACATAGACAGACATTTACCAATCCAATGTTGCTTAATAAACATAGGAAAGGTTCATATCCGATACGGGGCTTCTCCTATTGCTGAGCTTAGTAATCATCCAAGGCTTTTCTCAGAAAAAGAAGACCTTCAACTGCACGAAACAAATAGCAACAGATATCAAACTTTGGAAGGGCCTCTATTAGGGGCATTACGGGCTGTTGAGGAAATGGTGTCTTTGGCAGATTTGATGGAAGAAACTCGCACTGATACCCCTTCATTGGCATTGATAGACGGCTCTCTGATACTTTGGAGCATAGTTGGCCAAACATACCCAGACTTTGTTAGACAGAGACTAATAGACGATATGTTCCTTCCAGCTTTAGAAAGACTGCATGAAATAAGCAAAGTAGTCCCTTTAGCTCTAGCCTCTTATATAAGTCTCCCACGAAGCAAAGAGGTCACTAACGCCTTAAGGTTAGATAAACATAACTGCCCCTATCAAAATGCAAACTGTTCTATTCATTGTGGGTCATTAACAAGTGGCGAAAGACCATGTGACGGATTCACAGAAATAATGGACAGAAATCTATTTGATGAACTGTTGGAGGTGGGTGAAAGATCAGAATCATTTATGTCAACGTCTTCAATAGTAGACAGGTACTACGATTATCATAAGATCCATTTTTATTATCTCAATGTGGGTAACGAAATATCCCGAGTAGAAATCCCAGAATGGGTTCACTCCAACAAATATTTACTGGATCTAACCCATTCAGCAATTGTCAATCAATGCGAGAAAGGACGGGGTTATCCAGTAGCTTTAATGGAGGCTCATGAACAGGCAGTAGTTACAAACCATGACAGGGAAGAATTTAGAAAAATTGTCGAAGATGCTTTAATGAGAAATAATTTACCAAATTATACTTCAGAAAAAAACATGTCTAAGCGGATAAAATGGTTATAATATAGTGAAGGAAAGCGTGACTTTTCGTAAATCAACGGGGTTAAATAATGGTTAGATTAGGTGACGTTATAGCAACATCAACCGGGACTTTCACGGCTCAATGTTATGAATTGTACCATTCACCCAGTCTAGGAGACTTAGTTAAAACCAACGGAGATTACCCCACATTCGGGGTGGTTTATAACATATATACGGGAGGGTTGGACCCAACAAGAAAACCGACCGCCAGAGGACAAAACGAAGAAAACGAAGAAGACGTTTATAACAACAATCCACAATTGAAACATCTATTGCGTACAGATTTCGAAGCAATTATTGTTGGCCACAAAATGGAGTCTGAAATGCTTTATCATCTTCCTCCTGTGCCACCTCCTATATATTCATTCGTTCACACTTGCGATGAAGAAGACACAAAAGCCATAATATTCAATATGTCTGTACTACGGACTCTGGCTATATCAAACTTAGAAGCCGTTGAAGAAGTCATATCAGCATATATCAGGAATGGATTCAAATACCAAATGGATAACACAGAATTCCTTAAAACCGTAGGGGTGAATTTGGTATCTAACCTTCCTGGAGAATTGAAAAAAATCGAATCCATATTGAAAAGGGTAACAAGATGACTACAGATAACCCCATTGGCGATTATCTGGGGCTCGTAATTGGAGGATCTTTAAACCAGGGCGTGGAGGTTCTTCTAGACTCGGAGACGGATATAGAGGGTATAGGTGGTGGCCAGCCAGTAGTCATACAGGGCAACCACATGAGGTTTTTCGGTATAATAACTAATATAACCCTACAATCGGCTGATCAGTCTATCAAAACCAATCCCCCAGATCTTTCTGATCCAGTCATAGCATCTATAGCATCCAAAGCCGCCATGTATGCAACTATCCAAGTAATCACAACCTTGACAATAAGTGGCACGATTTCTGATAGTGAACCCCCAAAACCTGCTAAAAATATACCTAATCATTTCTCAAGAGTGTATCTCGCTTCAGACGAAGATATAAATATGGTATTCGGATCAGAAGACCAAAGGCATTTTTGGATTGGAACACCACCAGATTTGGAGTCCAGAGTACGGCTCAACTTGGAAGAATTTGTCAAACGATCCAACGGCGTATTCGGTAAGAGTGGCACTGGAAAAACATTCCTGACTAGATTGTTGTTGATAGGCATTGTGCAGAAAAATACCGCAGTGAATCTAGTATTCGATATGGAAAACGAATATGGGTGGGCAGGAACTTTTGAAGGACCTGGTAGTGTGAAAGGATTGAAAAACTTGTTCCCTTCTAAGGTGGCTGTTTTCTCACTAGACGAAAATTACTCTCGCAGGCGAAATATAACCCCGGATTACTTGGTGAAAATCGGATATAACGAAATAGAACCAGAAGACATAGAAATTCTTAGGGAAAATCTAAACCTGTCTTCCGTAGCTGCCGACGCTTGTTACACCCTACGCGATGTATACGGAAAAGACAATTGGATCAAAAAATTGATCGCATTGGATCGCGAGACACTACAAGAATTATCTAACAAGAATAACTTGAACATGATGGCTTTATCAACGTTACAAAACAGAATAAGAGGATTGACACGTTTCAGTTTCTTAGAAGAAAAATCGACTGGAAAATTAGTGGAACAAATATTGCATAACATAGACGCCGGTAAGCACATAGTATTGGAGTTTGGAGGATTCAAGGATAACTTGGATGCCTACATATTGGTAACTAATCTACTAACTAGGAGAATCCACAGCATGTACGCGGAAAGAGCTGATGCAGCAATGGGTGATGAATCTATAATGCCAAAACCTCTAGTTATAACTATAGAAGAAGCACATAAATTTCTGAATCAAGGCATAGCTTCTCAAACTGTTTTTGGAACAATTGCAAGAGAAGATCGCAAGAGAAGGGTGACTTTACTAGTAGTAGATCAACGACCTAGTGGCATTGACGATGAAGTCATGAGTCAACTTGGAACGAAATTATCGTGTTTATTGGACAATGAAAAAGATGTTGATTCAGTCATGTCAGGTACAAGTGGATCCAGAGAACTCCGATCTGTCCTTAGTAAACTTGAAAGCAAACAACAATCATTGATATTTGGACATTCAGTACCCATGCCAATAGTGGTCAAAGTTAGAGACTTTGGCACACCGGAATCGTATTCTGCTCTCATGGGTTCTGACGAAAAACCAGATACTGCTGAAACTCTAGAAGATCTGGAAAAAGACCGGCAGGATTTTTTTCGGTAAATAATAATTAGTTAATCCATGTCCGAAAATGCACTCGAAAGTTTTTCTATCATACTGAAAACCCGTGGCTGTCATGCTATAATATTAGTTAATTATCGTGGATCCTGTGAGTTGCTTCTGTCAAGGCTGAGTATTCATCAGGACTAGTGTTCCATCTTGGTTGCTAACTAATATGCACCAATATCAACACGTTTTATATCTAACATATCTATAAGGACTCGTTTTTGAATATACTTGTAGTGGGCAATGGCTCCCGAGAACACGCAATAGCATGGAAATTAAGCCAAAGTTCCCTCGTTGAAAACATATACGTTGCTCCAGGAAACGCTGGCACTGCCCAGATAGCAACAAATCTTTCTCTAGAACAAAACGACTTCGAGGCGTTAGTAGATGCCGCCATAAAGTATGAAGTCGACTTGACAATGATTGGCCCTGAAACGCCTCTCTCGCAAGGAATAGTTGATTACTTCCTAATAAGGGGTCAGAAAATATTCGGCCCAACTCAAAGTGCCGCCAGAATAGAAAGTAGCAAGGTGTTCGCCAAGAATCTGATGAGGAAATATGGTATACCAACAGGCGATTTTGCAGTTTTTCAGTCCTTTGATACAGCCAGAGAATATGTTCAAAACCAAAACCTACCTCTGGTTATAAAAGCAGACGGTCTTGCTGCTGGTAAAGGTGTAATAATTGCCCACACACAGGAAGAAGCACTAGAAGCACTTGAATCATTAATGGTCAAAAAAGTATTTGGTGAAGCAGGAATATCTGTACTGATAGAAGAATTCCTGTCTGGTAGAGAAGTAAGCGTTTTTGCGTTCACTGATGGAGTGCACTGCTCAAGCCTGATAGCTGCTTGTGACTACAAGAGAGCTTACGATGATGATTTAGGACCTAACACTGGTGGTATGGGTAGCTATAGCCCTCCTACATTCTGGAACGAAGACTTATCAAATGAAATTAGATCGAAAATAATGCTACCTACAATAAAAGCATTAGAATCAGAGGGGTCAAAATACAAAGGTATATTGTATGGTGGAGTGATATTAACGTCAGGCGGACCAAAGGTTCTAGAGTTTAATTGTAGGTTTGGGGATCCAGAAACACAGGTCGTGTTGCCGCTTCTTGTTTCAGACATGCCTTCGATACTTGCTGCTGTTATAGAAGAACAACTTGATAAGATTGAAATATCTTGGAGTGAAGATTCTTGTGTCGGCATAGTAGTAACATCTGGGGGTTATCCTGCAAACTTTCATACTGGCTACAAAATTGACGGATTAGATGACGTGGACTCAGAGGGAATAATTTTCCATGGAGGCACGAAAACTGGTGATCTGCCAAATGATGGTATAGTCACAAATGGAGGGAGAGTATTGACAGTAGTAAGTAAGGCTGATGACATGAAAATCGCTAGATCAAAAGCATATCAAAATGTAGGCAACATACGATTTCAAGATGCGTCATACCGTAATGATATCGCATTAAATATTTGATAAATTATAGGAGAATACAATGCCGTTAGTAGGGATAGTAATAGGTAGTAAATCGGACCAAGGAATAGCAGACGAAACAGCCAAAGTGCTAGATAGCTTGGGGATAAGTTACGAATCATCCGTTATATCCGCACACAGAAAACCAGAGGAAACCAGAAATTACGGAAAAAGCGCAGAGAGCAGGGGCATTGAAGTAATAATCGCTGGCGCAGGTGGATCAGCAGCTTTACCTGGAGCTTTAGCGTCTTGGACTAACTTACCAATTATAGGAGTGCCTATAGCCTCGAGCGATATGAATGGCGTAGACTCTTTATATACGATTGCTCAGATGCCACCCGGAATACCTGTGGCGTGTATGGCTATCGGATTGTGGGGCGCCAGAAACGCCGCCTACATGGCTGCAGCTATACTGAGCCTTAAGCATGAGGATATCAAAAAATCCTATGAAGGTTATAGACGAGATTTATCTGCTTCCTAAATTTGTGCCCGAAACAGTATTGTTCATTACATATGTAAAGGTTATGATTCTTCATGACTATTAATAGTTGATTTAGAGGTGCAACTTGATAGATAGATATGCTAGACCACAGATGAAAAAAGTGTGGTCAGAAGAAAACAAAAATGACAAGTGGCTTCAAGTAGAAATAGCGGTCTGTGAAGCTTGGACAGACACGGGTGTTATACCCGTGGAAGATATGGAGAAACTCCGTAAGGCTCAGTACAACCCAGACAAAATTAACGAAATTTTTGAGCGTACCAGGCATGATATGACAGCGTTTCTACAGTCTGTAACATATGGACTAGGAGAAGAAGGAAGATGGCTTCACATGGGTCTAACATCTCATGACGTCCAGGACACAGCTCAGAACCTGCAACTGGTAGAAGCATCAGATATAATAATCAACGATGTAGATAAACTTATCTCAGCAATAAAAAACCTGGCTTTAGAATATAGAGATACCCCGATAATGGGCAGAACCCATGGAGTGCACGCAGAACCTACTACTTTTGGTTTAAAAATGGCATTGTGGTGGGAAGAGATGAAAAGACATAGAGAAAGATTGTATAGCGCTAAAGATACAATCGCAGTGGGTAAGATATCTGGAGCTGTAGGAACATATGCCTCTGTCCCTCCGGAAA
>CAZNWQ010000040.1:0-10582 GCA_964576965.1 uncultured Dehalococcoidia bacterium | reverse complement strand
TTATGACTGATAAAGAGGATGCCGAGGTCCATTAATATGTCATTATTCGAATTGCAAGCAGACTACGGCCCAACAGGAGATCAACCTAAAGCTATAGCTGAGTTGGTTCAAGGAGTGTTTGATGGATTGAAGCATCAGACACTTTTGGGTGTTACTGGTAGCGGAAAAACGTTTACTATGGCTAACGTAATAGAAAAAGTACAAAAACCCACATTAGTTATCGCACACAATAAAACCTTGGCAGCTCAATTGGCTACGGAATTCCGAGAATTTTTTCCCAATAATGCCGTGGAGTATTTCGTCTCATATTACGATTATTATCAACCGGAAGCCTATGTGCCAAGAACTGATACATATATAGAAAAAGAATCTGATATAAACGACGAAATAGACAAATTAAGGCATTCTGCCACTAGGTCTTTGTTAACAAGAGAAGATGTCTTAATAGTGGCGTCTGTATCTTGTATTTATGGACTCGGAGCGCCTGAAGAGTATCAGAATTTTGTTCTTTCATTATCAAAAGGTCATAAGAACAATAGGACAAAATTAATTCGCAGATTGATTGATCAACAATACGAACGTAATGACATGGATTTGTCTAGAGGTAAATTTCGGGTTAGAGGGGATACACTGGAAATCTTACCTGCTTATGAAGATTTAGCGATTCAGATCCAGTTTTGGGGAGATGAGATTGAAAAAATCATACAAATTGACCCCATGACCGGGGAAATTTTGCGAGAAAGAGATTCTGTGGACATTTACCCTGCGAAACACTTTGTTACCTCCAAGGAAAAATTGGATTTAGCCATAACCGATATTGAAAATGAGTTAGAAGAGCAAATTGAATGGTTCAGAAGCGCGGGAAAGCCATTAGAAGCAGAGAGGATTGAAAATCGAACCAGATATGACATCGAAATGCTTAGGGAATCCGGTTACTGTTCAGGTGTCGAGAATTATTCTGCGCCATTAGGAAGGCGTGGTAAGGGGAGTACTCCTTGGTGCCTTTTGGACTATTTCCCAGACGATTACTTGTTGTTTGTAGATGAGAGTCATATGACTATACCCCAATTACATGGCATGTATAAAGGAGATAAGTCGAGGAAAACTACTTTGGTTGAGTATGGGTTTAGATTGCCATCTGCCCTAGACAATAGACCTTTACAGTTTTCGGAAGTGTCCGAACATATCAATCAAGTTATATATGTTTCTGCTACACCAAGTACCCATGAATATAGTTCCAGTGAACAAGTGGTCGAACAAGTTATTAGGCCCACTGGATTACTAGATCCTACAGTAGAAATAAAGCCTACGGATGGACAGATAGACGATTTGTATACAGAAATTAATAAAGGCATACAGGTGGGTCAAAGAACGTTAGTTACGACTTTGACTAAGAGGATGGCAGAGGAATTGTCAGAATATTTGAAGGAGATGAATATAAAGACCCATTATCTACATTCCGAAATTAACACCTTGGAAAGAAGTGAAATACTAAGAGACTTGAGGCTAGGAATCTATGACGTGGTTGTAGGAATCAATTTATTGCGTGAAGGGTTAGATCTTCCTGAGGTTGGATTAGTAGCAATATTAGATGCTGATAAAGAAGGGTATCTGAGATCTGTGCCTTCTCTTATACAAACTATCGGAAGAGCGGCTAGGCATTCAGACGGACGTGTCATAATGTATGCAGATCGGAACACTGACTCTATGAATCAAGCGATTCGTGAAACTTACCGGCGCCGAGAACTGCAAGAGAAATACAATATTGACAACAATATTACCCCTACTGGTATTCATAAAGCAGTTAAAGATATCTCAGAGAGAGTTAGAACATCTGTCCAAAATGAAATTGACGTATTTGTTAATAATGACAACATGTCTAAAGAATCTATGGTAAAGGTAATCAAAGGGTTAGAGACTCAGATGAAAAAAGCTGCGAAATCTTTGGAATTTGAGCAGGCGGCCATGTTGCGAGATGAGATATCTGAGTTGCGTAAGCTGATGTTTTCTTTGGGGCAGACCAACGATTCCGTTAAAATAGAAACCTAACTTGAGTGATGCGTTTTAAACCTTTGCAGAGTGATAGGTGCAAACTTTCACTCTGATATGGAGGAACAGGGTTCTTTTATATGTTGGGCACATGTATAATGCTCCGAACTCGCAGATCTCTCTGCCAAATTTTCGAGTATAGGAATGGTTTGAATGTCTTTTCTGCAGCCAAATGGTCTTACTAGGTTGATTGCGGTGTCAGTGTGTATGTTGCTTTTCAGCGCTGCGTTGACGATATCTTTTGAGGCTATGTATCATCCTAGACCCTTTTTTCAAATCCCATCAGTTTTATTGACTGGGTTGGCAGGTTTGTTGGTTTTTTATGCTAGCAATCACGCAGTATCTGGAAATCGAGTTTTTGCTGTTATGGTGTGGTCTGCGTGTTTGTTGGTGATACTGGGATTGATTTATCTCCAATTCCTACCAATGGAATATGACACAGTAGAACTTATGAGATTAAAATCAATGAGTCCTCCAATTTGGCCTTATACATTTGTAATGCCACTATTGGTGTTCTTGATATTTGAAACGGCTTTACCTTCTAATAATAGAATTCACAGCTCTGTAATGTTCTTGGGGATAGGTTTATTCGCGTCTACAATGTTATTGTTTATGTCGACCGTCTTGATATCTAGTGTTGCCAATATATCCGAATTGATTTTCATACCAGAAAGGCTTTTTGGGATAATTACAGTCCCTTTGTTAGCTAGTTTTATAGCAATATTTGGTTTAGTAGCAGTCAGGAAAGGATTCTTGTTGTTCGGAGTGGGAATACTATTTTTTGTTGGATTGACTACTGAACTAATATCGACTTGGGCTTATAGCGGACCATACTTTATTGAAACCTCTAATAGAATAGTCTATAAGATGTTCCCAATGTTGCCGATTGTAGCAGGTACAATCCCCGGAATTCTGATAGCGACTTCAGGAGTTCTAGCTATTAGGGATTCTCGTTTGGTTACAGTTGAATATGCTTCTACGCCTGACCATGAAGGACAATTGAGTTAAATGAAGCGCTTTTATACAATAATGCTTTTTATGTGTATTACGCTTCTGTTGGCTCTCGGCTCAGGTCTACCTGTTTACTATCGCATTTCCTTCTTCACGTTATTATTGCTGGGAATAACTTTTATTTGGAACCGCGTAAATCTGTTTGGTGTGAGTATCACTGGTAGGAGAGATCTCACCAAAACTGAAGTTGGTAGGACTATAAAGAGTGAAATATTGATAGAGAATTTTAGTCCGTTCCCAAAATTTAATTTACAAGTTAGAGATTTGATGGAACTACCCGGACATAACGGCGGCGAAATGTTGAATTTAATGCCTTTTTCGAAGAAAGTAGTCAACCTAGAAATACCAGTAAGAAAAAGAGGAATATACCAGATAGGACAGCCTTCTGTTAGCAGCGGAGACCCACTTGGAATCTTCCACATTTACAAAAAAAGTACATCAATGGAAAGGTTTTTGGTATTTCCATATGCAGTGGATGTTCAACCATTTTTGTTATCCAGTGGAGACATGAATGCCGATGGTAGTAATCTGGCCGGTGTAAACAGTTCAGTTTCTTCAGTTTCTACGATACGAGAATATCAGGCTGGAGAGAGTGCTAAACATATTCATTGGCCTACGACTGCTAGGAAAAATGGATTGATGATTAAACAATTTGAATCCGATTCTGAAGATGTTACGTGGGTATTGCTTGATATAGATACCAATTTCTTAGTCGGTGACAGAATTGATAACACTGAGGAATACTCTGCGATGGTAGCTGCTTCTTTAGTGAAGACATATTCTAATAATAATAGGGGTATTGGTTTGATAACTGGCGGGAGCGTTAAGTACTTAATCAAACCAGAAGAAGAGAACAGAGATCCTGACAATATGTTATTCGCATTGACTGAAGTCTCCGGTTCTGACAATGTTTCGTTAATAGATCTCTTTAACTATTTTAAATCAGAAGTCTCAGTATCTAACGTGTCTTTGATAATTATAACATCGTCAACTAACGGTGAATGGGTTGAATCTATTTCATCGTCTAAGTTACAAGGCTGTTCACCGGTGATTATTTTTGTAGATCCGATTTCTTTTGGCTCAGAGTTTGATGTGAGGCCTCTAGCAAATCAATTAGCAATGAATGGTGTGCCAGTTTACTTAACCAAATATGAAGACGATCTGTCGGACTCTCTTAGTCATATGTGGATGGTCAAAAACGAAGAACCGTTACAATCAGACGAGGTCTTATGAACAATCAAACCGTTGGTATAGAACGGCGCATGAATTTCAATGCTGAATTAATCAACAAATTCGGGATAAGTTTTTGGTTGCAAATCGGATTGCTAGGCAGTTTGGTGTGGTCTATAGAAGCGTCTGAGTGGGTAGATTCCCCACCTTTATTTATATTCATTTTTTTTGGTGCTATGTTGGCGACTTTATTGACGGAAATACCATCTCTATACTACAGGTTTGTTTTCGTGTTGTCGTTGGGTTTTGGGTTTACTTATTTGGGCGGTATTTCAATGGCAGAGTCAGATACATTTTTTCTGCGGACCCAAGAAGTGACAAATAGAATAAGTGACTGGATAGCTGCTGTTAAAGGAGAAGATGCCACTACAGATACCCTACCTTTAGCTATGACGATCATCTTTATAACTTGGATAACCGCTTACTTTACTTCCTGGGGTTTATTTAAATACGGAAATTTGTGGGCTAGTATAATTCCGGTCGGCACGCTAATAGTTTTGAACTTGACCTATCTACCCGACAGTTTTTGGGTACACTTATTACCTTTTATTATATTTTCTTTGTTGTTGATATTACATTTAACAAACATTGCTCAAAGTGACGTAGTAAGGTCTATGGGGATTAGTAACATAAAACGCTTTAAAGTGTTTTCTTATTTGAATGGTTTTATGATAGCAGTGCTGGTTGTTGTGACAATGTGGACTTTTCCAATCACTAAATCTACACCAGATCCTTTGGAGTGGGTGTTTCAACCTTTTGACAGAGCATTTTATGATTTCCAAGACGAGTTGTACCGGATATTTGCAGCAGTGCCTAGCCATAAGCCGACATCGATAAGATTTTTTGGGTCGATTCTACCATTGGTGAGACCAATTCCAGTAGATGAGGATGCTGTGTTGTTTTCTAACGCCAAAATCCCGTTGTACTGGTCTGCACTGGCTTATGACAAATACACCTCAAAAGCATGGAAATTTGAGGACACGGAAAGTAAACCCGTTGTATCCGAGTCTCAGCAGTTATCCTTAGAGGACGAAGAGGGTGTTTCAGGTGTTTCCTATCAAGTTGAGATGCATGTTGACTCACCTTATGTACTTTCTTCTGGTGAGGTTGTTGATTTGGATATAGACGCTGAGCACAACTTTTTACCGGGTGCAACGTTTAATATAGATCTAGATGATCGGGACAGCATTAACAAACTTCCAGACGATCTAAAGACATTGGCCTCGCGCATTTTGGAAATCCGGAGCGACAAAGAGGAAGTAGCCTCTCTCCTATTGGATCAGGATATTTTTGTAAATGAGATAAAGAAAACGATAGCTGCTTCAGATGGGGTCATAGCGTCTTCTGAGAAATCTGTGGTTTTTGACATTGATATAGATTCCCCTGAATACAGTACAGAACTAATTAAATCTGTAAAGAATGTAGGTACAATTAAAGAAATGGATTTGGTAAGAAAACCTTTGGAAGGATCCTCTGTTTTTATAGATCCATCAGAGAGATTTGGTAAAGGGGATAAGTATTCGATAGTGGCTCAGTTTAATCATTCTACAGAGGAAGAATTACGTAATGCTTCCGGTATTTATCCACCAAGTATAACTGAGAGATATCTTCAATTACCTGAGTCATTACCAACTAGAGTTCGTAGATTGGCGTTAGATATAACAGAAGGCTATGGTAATAACTATGACAAAGCTGTGGCAATAGAAACATATATTAGAAGTTTGGAGTATAGCCTTGAGTCTCAGTCTATATCTCATAACGTTGATACTGTTGATTATTTTCTTTTTGACTCCAAACAAGGATCCAGTGATTACTTCTCGTCGGCTATGGCTATTATGTTAAGGACTCAAGATATACCGACTCGATTGGTTCTTGGTTTTGGTCCAGGTACTGCTGATATGGATAGAAAAGGATTTCTTGTAAGAGATAAAGATAATCATTCTTGGCCAGAAATCTACTTCCCTTCCATAGGTTGGGTTCCATTTGAGCCAACTCCTATATATGAAACTAGGCCAAGAGGTATACCAGAAAGTCCATTTGCATATAACGTTGTTATACCGGATATCGGCGAAGAAGGAGATAATACCATTGAGTCTGGTGCTATGCTTGACCAATCAGGTGAATCTTTGGAAAGAGATGATTTTGGTGGTCCAGAATCAGGTGGTGAAGGCCCACCGCCTATACCGGTGAGATTTTTTGGTACTCCTCTGGGATTGGGTGGATTAGCTTTCATATTGGTCTTATTCGCGCACTTTGTGGGTGTTCGTCAATATTGGGTTCACCAATTTGGTAACGGAGGTTCTGACGCATTAACGTTCTATGCTAAATTACGTAAGATTGTAAAATTCTTGGGATTTCCTGTATTAGAATCACGTACTGCCCTTGAATTATCTAGAGACCTTAACTCAGTTATGCCTGGTCAGCGTGAAGAATTGGATCTGATAACAGATACATTTGTCAGAGAGAAGTACGGGAAGGCTGTTAGCAGTCCATTAGAGAGATTGAATTTAGTTTCAGCATGGAAGCGTATTAAGGCGTCTTTCATCGTTTAAATTGAGCATTTAATCAGAAGGCAATATTGTTATTATATGACTTTATTTGATGGTACACTTATACGACGACAAAAGGGGGCACAGTTTTGAATCAACTTAGAGAATCGTCTGTTATCGCTCAGTCTTTAATGGACAATATTAATAATGTCATCGTTGGGAAGGAAAAAGTGGTTGAACTTAGTTTGGTCGCTCTTTTGGCTGGCGGGCATCTTTTGATAGAAGATGTCCCTGGATTAGGTAAAACTACTCTTGCTAAAGCCATTGCTTTGTCAACAGGATGTAGTTTCAAGAGGATACAATTTGTACCAGATTTGTTACCCAGCGATATAACTGGTGTGAATATATATAATCAGCGATCCGGAGAATTTGAATTTCGACCTGGACCTATTATGACTCAAGTGGTATTAGCAGATGAGATCAATAGGGCTCCATCAAAGACACAGGCAGCATTGCTGGAATCTATGGAAGAACACAAAGCCACTGTTGATGGAGTTACCCACGAATTGGATAGGCCATTCTTTATTGTTGCCACATTGAATCCGGCTGAATATCACGGTATATTCCCATTACCTGAAGCTGAATTGGATAGGTTTACTGTACGTGTAAGTCTTGGATACGCAAGTTTTGAACAAGAACTTGCCATTATAGAACGTCAAGAGCAGACGGATCCTATAGACAGTTTATCCTCAGTGGCATCTCCTGAGGATTTAATATTCGTGCAGGATCAGGTTAAGGGAGTATATGTTGATGATTTGGTCAGAAGATACATTGTTTCGTTGGTTCAGTCATCTAGGCAACATCAAGATGTAGTGTTAGGGGCATCTCACAGGGGTTCTCTGTCTTTGTTTCGTGCTACTCAGTCACTGGCATTGATAAGGGGACGGGAATTTGTTTTGCCAGATGACGTTAAGGAGTTGGCGGTGTCTGTACTAGGTCATAGGGTAATAATTTTACCGGAAGCTAGATCAAGAGGCGTTAACGGCCCTGGTGTTATAACTTCAATTATCGATAATTTATCTGTGCCTGGGGCATATTAACTAAGAAAATGCCATAAAATTCTATTGTGTATTTTCCGCATGATGCTATAATTTCTTAACTGTCCTCTCTGACCAGAGTAGGGACGGCTGTTACTAACAAAAAAACTAAGAAATGTAACCCTTCAACATAGGGCCTTACTTAACAGGGAGGAATCATGCTTGCATACACACTTCGAAGAATCTGGTTAGGCGGTATCACTGCTGTCTTGGTGTCTATAATTGTGTTCTTTATATTACGCATAGCTCCTGGAGACGTTGTTGACGTACTGCTAGGTGGAGAAGATGCTTTTTACTCGGAGGAAACAGCGGCACTCCTAAGGGAACAGCTGGGTCTAAATAAACCATTACCGGTTCAATATGTGACTTTCATGAGGGACTTCGTGACATTCCAATGGGGAGCTTCTCTTGTAGACAGTAAACCAATTTGGCCCATGATCAAACAAAAACTTCCCCTGACATTGGAGTTGGCGATATTGTCTGTTCTTATCTCTGTAGTCTTAGGTATACCTGCGGGGGTTTGGATGGCGTTGAAGCAAGATAAATGGGATGATTATGTCCTCAGAATCGGATCATTACTTGGATTATCTATACCCAATTTTTGGATAGCCACTATGGTTATACTGGTTGGTATGATGTATTTTGACTGGAGTCCTAGATTGGAATATGTCTCTTTTTTTGATAATCCTTATAAGAATCTTGAAATGTTTTTCTGGCCGGCTATCGCGACAGGAACCTCATCATTAGCTACAAAAGCAAGGATGATGAGATCTACTATGTTGGAAGTGTTAAGACAGGACTATATCAGGACTGCTCACGCGAAAGGACTGCGATACTTCCTAGTTGTTTATCGGCATGCCATGAAGAATGCTTTGCTTCCTGTTATAACAATCATCGGGATTCAGATCGCCGGTATACTTGGTGGATCAGTTATTATGGAAAGCATATTTATGCTGCCAGGGATGGGACAATACTTAGTGTATAGCTTGAGCAGATGGGATTACCCAGTTGTCCAAACTCTGATTCTTTTCTTTGCTACGTGGATCATATTTACCAATTTAATTGTTGATCTTTCATACGGTTTGTTGGATCCCCGTATCAGATTTTAGATAATACGTCTCTGTTGTACGTTGTGATTGGCAGCTAGGTCTGGCTGTGAGTATAATAACGGCTAACTATACAGCCATTATGTGGAAACCTCCATCGACATGTATGATAGTGCCTGTTATTCCGGAAGATAAATCGCTGGCTAGGAATAGTGAGGTTGTTGCGACCTCCTTGTGAGTTATATTCCTTCTCAATGGAGCCTTTTCCGCGTGAATCTTTCTCATGTCTGGGAATCCACTGATTCCTCTTGATGCTAGAGTTTCCAACGGTCCTGCGGATATTCCATTTACTCTGATATTATCAATTCCGTATTCATATGAGAGCTGTTTAATTTCATTTTCCAGTGCAGATTTTGCTGTGCCCATAACGTTATATCCTGGGAAGACTCTTTCAGATGCTTGAAAAGTCATCGCAATGACGCTTCCGCCGTTGGGCATTAATCTGGAGGCCTGTTTTACTATTGGGATGAGTGAATATGCACTTATATTCAGTGACATAAGAAAGTTTTCTCTAGATACATCAGAAAAATTACCTTGTAAATCGTCTCTGTCAGCATAAGCTATGCTGTGTATCACAAAATCCAGAGAGCCGAATTCTTTTTGTATGGTATTAAAGGCATTTTCGATAGAATCGTCTTGTGTTACGTCACATTCAATCAACAGCGGGTCGTTAAATGAGCCTGTTAATTTAGAGACTCTACTGCCGAATCTCTGGTTTTGGTACGTTATTGCCAGTTTTGCTCCAGCTGCATTTAATATTTCAGCTATGGGCCAAGCTATACTGTGTTCATTGGCGATCCCGAGAACCAACCCTTTTTTGCCAGACAAGTCTATTGCATACATGTTTACACCGCCTTTATTATATTCATTATTGTTATATGGTGACGTATCAGAATAACAGATTTGCAATTCTTTATGGAACACTTTATTTGGATGTTTTATTATGGATCTGACACAGATCGCAGTTATTTTTCTAGCAGCCATGACTCCAATAGGAGAATTGCGACTTTCTATACCTTTGGCGATATCTATTTATGAGATACCGTGGTTTTGGGCACTGGGCATTTCCGTTTTAGGTAATTTAATTCCAGTTGTAGTTCTCGTTATTGGATTGGATAGGTTCTCTAATTTCATATTGGGTTTTAATAATCCGATATCCGATCTATTGAATTGGCAATGGAATAAAATTCAAACAAAACAATCCGCCAGATTTCAGAAATACGGAAGTTTCCTTTTAATTATATTGGTAGCCATACCGTTACCAATGACTGGTGCATGGACGGGGGCTTTGGTGTCCTGGGTTTTTAGAGTACCTGTAGTCAAATCAATTATGATGTTATCTATAGGTGTTGTTCTGGCGGGTTGTTTGGTATCATTCGCCTTTTTAAGTGGATTGAGTTTGTTGGGGTTCTTTACTACAGAACCGAGATGATGACCGAAGATATTAGTAAATATTTTCCGAAATATAAAAAATGTGGTTTGATCCCTTGGCGGTGTAAGATTAACTTGGTAGAATATAACGTAACTTTGCCCCAGTAGCTCAAGTGGATAGAGCGACGGGTTTCTACCCCGTAGGTTGCGGGTTCGAGTCCTGCCTGGG
>CAZNWQ010000039.1:0-10805 GCA_964576965.1 uncultured Dehalococcoidia bacterium | reverse complement strand
TAGCACTATTGCTCCGAAGAGGTACACCCAGTAGCTAAAAGCATTTAGTCTCGGGAAAGCGACATCTCTAGCGCCAATCATGAGAGGAACTATTAGGTTAAAGAAGGCCGCACTCAATGGCATAACACCTAGGAAAATCATAGTTAATGCGTGCATGGTGAAAAGTTGGCTGAATACCTCAGGGGTTACCATGGCATGTTCGGGTCTGGCTAACTGGGCCCTCATAATTAGGGCTTCTAGACCACCCACCAAGAAGAATATGAACGCTGTGATTCCATATAAAGCACCAATCTTTTTGTGGTCTATGGTTGTTGCCCAGTTCCATATTCCAACTGGGTACTTGGGTCTGCTTAATGCTGAGGCTATACTGGCCATTTAATAATCTCCAACCTTCGTCAATATTATTACAAAATCAAAATGCATAATAGTTCACTTATTCGAGTGCCTGTAAATAGGCTACCAAATTACTTATATCTTCGGATGTTAGAGCCATAGCTTCATTAGTGTAGGCTATGCCCTGTTTTGACATTATGTTCCCAGGTTTAGATTTATTTGGATTCTCAAGCCAATCAGAAAGATTTTGTTCAGTCATATCCATTATGCCGGCTGCCAGCGTTCCCCTGCTGCCAACATGAGTTAGGCTTGGCCCTATGATTCCAGCTGCTGCAGGAACCCCTTTTATAGTATGGCAAGCTATACATCCTTTTGTTATGAAAAGAGTAGCTCCTTGTTTTTCTTGGTCAGAGTTAGGTGTCTTTGCGTCTGCCAACTGACTTTGTTGCCAGTTATTAAAGTCTTCTTCAGTGTCCACTATCACCCTAAATCTCATGTAAGCGTGGGATTCCCCGCAAAACTCCGCACATTGACCGTGATAATTACCCACTTCGTCCGCCTGGAACCACATATAAGTTGTTTTGCCAGGAACTATATCCATTTTCCCAGCAAGTTTGGGTACCCAAAAACTATGTAATACATCAGGGGATGTTAGGTAGACGCCGACTGCTTTACCCACGGGAACGTGTATTTCGTTGGCTGTTACTACTCCAGACTCCGGGTATTCTATTTCCCACCACCATTGATTTGCATCTACGTTTATTCTTATGTCTTCTCCATCCGGTGGGGACGATATATAAAATTGCGATATTATCGTAGGAACTGCAACTATTGCCAGCATTATTGACGGTATTATTGTCCAGGTTATTTCCAGCTTGGTGTTACCGTGAGTTTGTTCGGGTTTAACACCATCCCCTTTGTCTCTGAATCTGATAATAGTGTATAGAAGGCCTCCTCCAACAACTACAAATACAGCAGTCGCAACCCAGAGTATCATCATGAACAACGATAGTTGTCGTTCTGCGACTGGACCTTTAGCGTCAAAGGTCGACATCGGGTGATCAGGGGTACAACCTATAAGAGAACTTATACCTAGTACACATAACAATGTGATAGGTACAAGCAGTTTAACTAATCTATTTTTATACAATATATGCCTTTTTGTGATGTGAAACATTCATAGCAATTTATTGTGAGAGCACCTAAATTCAAACTTCAGAACTTTAACATGAGACGTGTGACATTGCAAGAGTTTTTGTCGGGCAATAAATGGATTATCTAAAATTTTTAGTAAAAAGATTTATGCTTGCAAATTCATTGTTTGTTAATCATATTTTATTTTTCTTTATGTTAGACTCTACAAATACTTTTAACTCAATATATTACTGCTTACTGCCGTAAATCCGGATTGGCTTAGGAGTACAATTTAACTGAATAAATCATGAATAATTATCCGAATTCTCAGTACACATCAGGGGAAATCAATGATTCACCTATGGCTCTTATGGAGTGTCTTAAGAATGACATATCTGAGTATAGTAGAGGTGTGGCTGCTTTGCGTCTCGGTCAGAATAGAGAATCAGCTGCCCTATTAGATTTGATTGAATCTCTGTCCGATGATTCCTCGTGGGTGAGAGGTTGGTGTGTTTATGCCTTGGGACGGATTCAAAATCCAGATTCTTTAATGCACATCACTTACATGTTAAGCGATTCTGATCCTTGGGTAAGGCAACAATCCGCAGAAGCATTGATATATTTTGACGATGACATTGTAGATATGGTTTTATTGAATGCCATAAAACGAGACGACGTTGTCGGCAAATCTTGGTCTTTGCATGTAATGGCAGAAAGAGGTAATCCAAATTTTACTTTGGATGTCATACCGATGTTGGAAGACGAGGAGCGACCCGTACGATTGAGTGCTATAAGGACCCTGTACAGATTAGGTCAATCAGATGCGATTGCTCCCTTAAGAATGTTTATAAGGGACCCTGATGAAAATATGCGAGGAGCGGCTGCTTATGCCTTGGGAGCTCTGTATGACAGAGACAGTGTATCGGCGTTATCAATTGCCCTTATGGATCCAAAAGATTGGGTAAGACGAAATGCAGCCTGGTCCCTATTGCGGCTAAGGGAAAATCTCAGACTAGTTGCTTCTATGGTTAATGACGTTGACGAAGGTGTGCGGATGTTTGCAAGGAATGCCTCTAGTATTATAGAAGAGTCTGTGTTGCAACGAACTGTATAAATTGATAGATCATATTGTTGACTGCTTAAATGTGGGTGATAAAATAGCTAGGTTTGTATTAAACGCCGAACTGTTTAAGATTTTCCGAGGGATGACATGTCAAACTCTTTTAGGAACGAAATGAATAAAACTTACGATGCAAGTCTGGTCGAAGAACAGATTTATGCGTATTGGATGGACTCCGGGTATTTTTCTCCCACTATAGACAAATCCAAGAATCCTTTTGTCGTTATAATGCCGCCACCAAATGTCACTGGAGAACTTCATGTTGGGCATGCATTACAGGCTACACTGGCAGATATTATGGTACGGTGGCACAGAATGAAAGGCGATCCGACTTTATGGTTGCCAGGAGCGGATCACGCAGGTATTGCTACTCAGGTGATGGTGGAAAGAACTTTAGTTAATGAAGGTTTAACCAGACAGGACCTGGGGAGGGAAAATTTCATTAAACGCATCTGGGATTGGGTGGATAAATACGGGAACACCATAGATGATCAACATAAAAGACTCGGAGCTTCTTGTGACTGGACGAGGCGAAAGTTTACTTTAGACGAAGGCCCTAGTGCAGCGGTGTATCAAACCTTCAGCAACTTGTTTAAAAAAGGTCTTATCTATAGAGGAGAGCGTATTATTAATTGGTGCCCAAGGTGCTCCACTGCCTTGTCCGATCTAGAAGTAGAGCATATAGAGGAAGAGTCGTTTCTATATAACATAAAATACCCATTTGAAGATGGTAATGGTTATGTAACTGTTGCTACTACTAGGCCAGAGACGTTGCTAGGAGATTCTGGAGTGGCTGTTAATCCTCAGGATGAACGGTATGAGAATTCTATAGGGCGCAACGTTTTAATACCAATAATTGACCGCCCAATAGTGATTGTAGGTGATGATGCAGTAGATTTATCATTTGGGACAGGAGCCTTAAAAGTTACCCCAGGACATGACCAAGTTGATTTTGAGGTGGGACAAAGGCACAGCCTAGAAACTATCAACGTTATAAATCTTGATGGAACTATGAACAATAATGCGGGCCCTTATGCTTCTTTGGATCGTTCGGAGTGCAGAGAAATTATTGTAAGAGATCTGATTCAATCGGGATTATTGCTAAGTCAAGAACCTTATACTCATTCAGTTGGTCATTGTGGTAGGTGTTCTGTAGCGATTGAACCATTGGTAAGCAAGCAATGGTTTGTAGACACGAGTAAATTATCAAATCGCGCTATAGAGGTAGTGAAAACTGGCGAGATAAAGATAATCCCGGAAAGATTTAGTAGGGT
The DNA here is from genome assembly GCA_964576965.1 of uncultured Dehalococcoidia bacterium. Taxonomy (GTDB): domain Bacteria; phylum Chloroflexota; class Dehalococcoidia; order Lucifugimonadales; family UBA2985; genus VFHP01. The sequence goes on along the minus strand of CAZNWQ010000039.1, from coordinate 6,944 downwards.
TTATATAAACTGGATGGAAAACATCCGGGATTGGTGTATAAGCCGACAGCTTTGGTGGGGACACAGGATACCCGCTTGGTATTGTTTGGATTGCTCTGAAGACTATGTTCAGGTGGTGTTCCACGATGGATATCTCAGTGACGGCTTATCCAATGGCACATTTAAAGAATTAAGAGCCAAGGGTTTCACATGGTCTGAAATTGAGGCCAAATCAAATTATATATTTATAGATCTGATTGCTAAACCAATAGTGAATACAGAAACTCCTGCCAAGTGCGAAGATTGTGGCGGCACTAACTTATTTCAAGACCCTGATGTTTTAGACACTTGGTTTTCGTCGGCTCTTTGGCCTCATTCTACATTAGGATGGCCAAATGACACTGAAGATCTAGATTATTTCTACCCAACTTCAGTCATGGAAACAGCATATGACATACTTCTGTTTTGGGTTGCTAGAATGATTATGATGGGGTTGGAAAACACAGACAGTATCCCGTTTACCCATGTCTATCTTTCTGGATTGATAAGAGACCAATACGGTGCAAAAATGAGTAAAACAAAAGGTAACGCGACTGATCCTATAGAAGCAATTAACACATTTGGTACCGACGCCTTACGATTTACTTTGACCACTGGGAACGCTCCGGGTAATGATTTGAGATTGAGTGAAAGTAAACTTGCTGCCAGCAGGAATTTTGTCAATAAAATCTGGAATGCATCTCGATATGTTATATCTAACGTAGACAACGTTGTTGAAGATTGGCAAAACCCGAAATCGGAAAATCGCCAAGACAGATGGATATTGACCAGATTAAATCAACTGACATCAAAAGTTGATGAGTTAATGAATGAATTTTTACTTGGTGAAGCCCAGCGAGAGATCCATGACTTTTTCTGGAATGAATATTGTGACTGGTATATTGAGATGGCTAAGCTACGTATAAAAGATACTCATCAGGCATCACCTTTACCTGTATTAATACATGTGCTCGAAAAGACGTTGAGATTGATGCATCCTTTCATGCCATTTGTTACCGAAGAAATTTGGCAATCTCTGGTTAAATGTGTTGACGGTGGTGGAGATATTCCAGATTCGATAATGATTTCTGAATATCCTGTTCAGGATTTCAGCCATTCCGATAATCAGTCAGTAGCGGAAATCGAACTTGCTGCAGGCGTGGTTAGAGCTATTCGAAACGTCAGAGCGGAATTCAAAATAGAACCAAGGCAACCCATGAAGGTTATAATACAAGCGTCTGATTTCCTAGGGTCCCTTGATCAGGAATCAGATATGATAAAAACATTATCAAGGGCAAGTATGTTGGAATTCTTACCTGAAAATCAGGATACGTCTTTTGATGGTAATGCGGCATCGGCCATACTAAACGGGGCAACTGTGGTAGTGCCTCTTGAGGGATTGGTGGATAAAGCTAAAGAACAATCTAGATTAAACAATGAGTTAAATGAATGTATTAGGAATTTAGATAACCTGAAGAACAGACTTTCGAATGAAGAGTTTATTCAAAAGGCACCTCCGCAGGTAGTTGACAAAGAAAGAGAGCGAATGGATACGCTTGAGGAACGAAAAAAGCGAATCGAGGATTTCTTGGAATTCCTAGGCTGATTTATTTATGTGTTTGCGCCATCTTGTTAAGCAGTAATAGCCCCTTGCGGGTATCGCTGGCCACTCGCTCCCCCTCGCTGTTGACGAGTCGATACTTGAAAAGCCAGTAGGTGAATTCTTTAGCTATTCCAACATTAAAAGATGGTGTCTTCTGATAACCCTTGTCTGAGAGAAAAGTGTTGTACAATTCCTCTTGGTTAAGGCCGTAAAGTTTTTCATAAGCTTTTTGTCTTATCCGTGCCTTTCCAATCTTCCCTGACCTCGGCATCCCTTTACCTTCTTCTTCTTCAGCACTCCGTATTACAGCTTCTTCCACGACTATCCCATACCAATAATTCAAGTAAGCACTATATTTCTCAGGACCAAGTAGGTTTCTGAATTCATCCTGAGACATTAAATCTGAAATGTCTTCAGAAAGGAGAAGGCGATTTTTCTCGGTCGTTGGCACGAGATCTCCAATTGCGTCGAGAAGTCTCCTAGCTAATAGCAACCAGTCAAAAGCCTCTCCGTCTATCAGGTACTTATTGTGTTTGCTGTTATAAATTTCTTCTTCTAGAGTCCAAAGAGACATGGATTTAATCAGTTCTGAGACCCATTCTTTACCCTGAGAGAGAGAGTTTTTAAAATATTTCATTGATTCTGACGAGTCAATGTCTCCAACATAGTTTTTGTTGTTATACATACTTGTTATGCAGCCAGTCCATGACATCTCTTGTATTTTTTACCACTGCCACACGGGCATGGTTCATTTCTGCCGACTTTACCAGAAGGTCTCGCTTTGGCATTAGGTGAACGATCGTTAGAAACGACATTGCTCATTATGCTTTGAGGAGATTGACGAGATTTCACATTGCTTCTCACTGTATTCGTGGTGGCAGCCACTTTGAATATAGTATGCGTGATATCGTTTTGAATTCTGCCTAACAAACCTTGAAACAGCTCATGACTTTCTCTTTTAAACATTACCAATGGGTCTCTCTGACCAAAAGCATGAAGACCAATCCCTTGTCTAAGGTTTTCCATTGCAGTTATATGTTGAACCCAGTGGGAATCTATAGTTCTCAGCATAACTAGACGTTCTAAGAAACGTGATTGATCGTCTCCGAAAGCGTTTTCTCTTTCGTCGTACAAATTGGACGCGTACTCGAAAAGGGCATCCTCTATTTCCTCAGGGTGCATAGCAGAGATATTTTGACTAAGTGTGGGAGGGTAAACAGAAAAGACGTTGTTTAGTTCACGTTTGAACGACTCCGTATCCCAATCCTGGCTATCGCCTGGAGTACAGTATTCATCTACCAAACCGGACAACTCTTTGTTAACCATATCTTGTATATTCTCTTTAAGATTGGCCCCGTCTAGAACTTTACCCCGTTCAGAATATATAACGTCTCTATGTATGTTAGCTACATCGTCGTATTCCACTAAATTCTTTCTCAGATCAAAGTGAAACCCTTCTACTTTGGTTTGCGATGCCTCAATCGATTTACTCACAATACGATTTTCTAAAGGGGTGTCTTCGGTCATACCAGCCCATTCCATAATCCCCTTTATCCTATCCCCTCCGAACCTACGCATAATTTCGTCTTCTAGTGAAACATAAAATCTGGAACTGCCTGGGTCGCCCTGTCTTCCTGCGCGACCTCTGAGCTGGTTGTCTATCCTTCTGGATTCGTGTCGTTCGGTGCCAATAATGTGTAATCCGCCCAAGGAGATTACTTTGTCATGGGATTCTTGCCATTCTGAGCCTTGTAGTCCCAAGGCTCCAGGATTCCCTCCTAGTATTATGTCAGTCCCTCTCCCTGCCATATTAGTGGCTACGGTTATCGCTCCTAACTTACCCGCCTCTGCTACTATTGATGCCTCCATATCATGCTGTTTAGCATTCAATACTTGGCATGATAAACCTCTCTTCTTTAAGAGATCGCTTAATAACTCAGATTTTTCTATGGATACTGTTCCAACCAGGACGGGACGGCCTTCGATAGACATCTTTTCCAATTCATCTGCTATTGCTTTAAATTTGGCTGACTCGGTTGAGTAAATAAGGTCTTGCATGTCATCCCTTATCAGAGGTCTGTGGGTGGGGATTGCGACAACTTCGAGTTTGTATATTTTTGATAATTCTTCGGCCTCTGTAGATGCAGTTCCTGTCATTCCAGATAATACGTCGTACATGCGAAAATAGTTTTGAAGAGTTATAGTCGCATATGTAACACTTTCTCTTTGTACAAAAACTCCCTCTTTTGCCTCTATGGCTTGATGTAATCCGTCTGAATATCGTCTTCCAGGCATGAGTCGCCCTGTGAAATCGTCAACTATAACAACTTGACCTTCTTGCACTACATATTCCTTGTCCTTATTGTAAAGAGTCATGGCTCGTAGGGCATTTTCTATATAATGAGTGTAGATATAATTGCCAGGATTATATAAATTATCGATGCTTAGCCATGTCTCAAGTTTTTCTATCCCGGAATCAGTCAGGGAGGTGGACCGCCTCTTCTCGTCTATTTCGTAGTCTGTATCCTTTACCAATCTCGGTGCCAATTTAGCAAAATCTGAATAGAGCGTTGTGGATTCTTGAGCAGGGCCGCTTATTATCAATGGTGTCCGTGCTTCATCAATCAATATGTTGTCGACTTCGTCTACTATTGCGTAATATAGGTCTCTTTGGACCTTTTCTTCTACTTCTACCACCATGTTATCTCTTAAATAATCAAACCCGAATTCATTATTGGTACCGTAAGTGATATCTGCTTGATAAGCTTCTTTTCTGGGAATTCTCCTCATGTTAGCTATATCGCTGGTTTCTGTGGGTAAGTCATGGTCATAAATGAAGGAATCTTGATTTTGCAAACACCCAACACTCAATCCCAAAAACTCGTATATTGGGCCCATCCATTGTGGGTCTCTATGAGCAAGGTAGTCATTTACGGTTACCACATGTACACCCTTGCCCAATAAGGAATTTAGATACACTGGCAAGGTAGCCACCAGTGTTTTGCCTTCACCAGTTTTCATTTCTGATATCTTGCCTTCGTGCAACACGATGCCGCCAAGCAATTGTTCGTCGAAATGTCTTTGTCCTATAGTGCGCCTAGAAGCTTCTCTAACGGTTGCAAATGCCTCTGTCAGTATTTGGTTAAGACTTTCTCCTTCTCTGATTCTGGCTTTAAATTCAGCGGTTTTTGCTTTCAAAGCATCATCGGAGAGTTGTTCGAATTTACCTTCCATCGCGTTGATTTCTTCAACTAGAGGTTGGAGTTTCTTTAAAACTTTTTCGTTTGAATCTGTAAGGAATCCGAAGATCTTGGTTAACATTGGAAGATTACCTTAGCTAAACATAGCTCCTACAGATTGCCCGGCGTGAATTCTTCTTATAGCTTCTCCTAGTAGAGATGCCACAGATAACACTATTATCTTCCCATTCTTTTTATCCGTTGGTATTGGCAGGGTGTCGGTTACAACTAATTCTTTGATTCGGCTAGATTCAATCCTGTCTTTACCAGGCCCAGAGAGCACGGGATGAGTACAACAACCATATACTGCTTCGACTCCACTTTCATACAAGGCATCTACTGCAGAAGTCAAAGACCCAGCGGTATCCACCTCATCGTCGAACAATATTGCCGTCCTTCCTGAAACTTCGCCAATCACATTAAGGCTTTCTGTTATCTCATTGTTACCCACACGTCTTTTTTCAATAATTGCAAGCGGGGCTCCTATTCGAGCAGCAAAGTCTCTTGCCCTTTTACTTATTCCAATATCAACGCCGACTACAACGGGGTTTTGTATATTTTTGTCGGTGAAGTATTCTGCTAATAAAGTTAGGCCAGTTAGTTCATCTACTGGTATGTTGAAAAATCCTTGAATTTGACCGGCGTGAAGGTCAACAGTCAGAACTCTGTCAGCTCCTGCCACACTTACTAGATCCGCCACCAGCCTTGCAGTGATAGGAACTCTCGGTTGATCTTTTTTGTCAGTCCTTCCATAGCCATAATAAGGCACTACCGCGGTTATCCTACCTGCGGATGCTCTTTTGGCCGCGTCTATCATTATTAGTAATTCCATTACATTATCGTTTACTGGCCTTGCAAAGGGCTGTACCAGGAAAATATCTCGTTCCCTGATGTTTTCCAGAATTTGAACAAAAGTGTTGTCGTTGCTGAACTTAAAAACGTTGGTCTCACCTAGTGGTATATCTAAGTATTCACACACGTCTGTAGCTAGCTGTGAATGTGCACTGCCAGAGAATACTTTTAATTCATCGTTGCGTAACATATTTGATTGTTTCTCCAGTTTCTTTATTAATAAAGATCACCTTGCATAGGCGTCTCCAAGACACAATTAAAAATTATAACATATTGCTTTATTAATCTTAACTAAACAATTTTCTTTTCGGATAGTATGTGTATTTCCTCTTCAGACATTTTTAAGTCGTTAGATAGAATTTCATTAGTGTGTTCACCTATGCGCGGAGCCCTGCGTGAGATTCTCCAAGGTGAACCTTTAAATATACCCCCGGGCCCCGGATGATTAATTTTTATACCCAAATCCGGATAATTAACTTCCTCCCAGTAGTCTCTGTCGTCCAGATGTGGATCTTGCATAACTTCTTCTGGGGATCTTACGGCACCAGAATTGATACCAAGTTTTTGGAATCCATGATATGCCTCGTCTCTTGTTATATTGGATAGGAAGCTGGATACCACATCATTTATATGCGATTTGCTCTCCGTGAAAACATCTGGATTTAGGTATTTTTCGTCACTTAGGTCTTGTTCCAATCCATATTCTTTCATCCATTCGACAAGTGGAGTGATTTTTTCTACCGTAACTCTGTTGTTGACACCACCATTAAGGTATTTTCCATCTTTGCATAGTATTTGAGTGGGGTCTGACGGAGTGGGAGAAGCGTGTCGACCAGTCTGGCGTCTGACAATCTGTTTTTTGTAAATGTAAGCGCTGACATGGGCCTCAGTGGTCAGAGCACATGCATCGTGTACTGAAGCATCTATATATTGACCAATGCCGGTAACAGATCTGTACATCAATGCAGATAATGTGGCTATATAAGCAAAATGACTGCCCATATGCCATGACTGACCACCTCCACCAGCGATTGGTGGTGCATCAGGATAGTCATTTTCTGAGTATCCACAACCAGCCATCTGACCACCTGCAGCCAGATGCAGTAAATCGCTGCCTATGTAATCCTTCCATGGTCCTGATTGGCCGAAATCTGTAATTGAACACATTATCAGTCCGGGGTTAGTTGACTTGAGTTCTTCGTAGTCCAATCCGATGGATTTCATATATCCTG
>CAZNWQ010000038.1:4121-10807 GCA_964576965.1 uncultured Dehalococcoidia bacterium | reverse complement strand
ATTACCATTTGATGCTCGTCTTAGGAATGGCGGAATGTCTAATTCAGCTTCCTTGGTTATATCATTCATAAATTCGTCCATGGTAATCTGAGTAACCTGGCCGGGTGTGGCGGTATATGGCTCTTCAGATGCAAATCCAGTGGCAATTATGGTTATTCTTACTTCATCTTCCATTTTCAGGTCCGTTTGGGTACCAAAAAAGACCTGAGCGTCGGGATGAGATGCCGCTACTACAATGCCTGCAGCCTCATTAACTTCTTTCAAAGTCAAGTCTGATCCACCTGTGATATTAATGACCACACCTCTTGCTCCATCGATAGAAACATCTAATAACTCACTTTGAATAGCCGCTCTTGCTGCGTCCACGGCTTTATTCTCTCCAGTTCCTTTTCCTATTGCCATCCAGGCGGCTCCCGCATTAGACATAACACTCTTAATATCAGCAAAATCCAGATTTATGTCACCAGGAACTGTGACCAGTTCAGCAATTGACTGAACCCCCTGTCTTAATACATCGTCAGCTAATTTAAAAGCCTGTTCCACTGTAAGATCTTCATCAGAGACCTGAGACAACCGATCGTTTGGTATTACTATTAGCGTATCGACTTTTTCTTTGAGTCTGGCTATTCCTTCTTCTGCTAATTTTCTCCGGCGAGTTCCTTCAAATCCAAATGGTTTAGTTACTACACCGACCGTCAAAGCATTAGCTTCTCTTGCAATTTCAGCTACTACCGGAGCTGCTCCAGTACCAGTTCCTCCACCCATACCGGCGGCGATGAAGACCAAATCTGATCCCCTTATGGATTCAATCAATTCCTCCCGGCTTTCCTCTGCTGAATCCTTACCTCTTTCAGGATCTCCACCCACTCCAAGTCCTCTAGTCAATTCAACTCCCATACGAATCCTCAGAGGAACTTCACAACGCATTAGAGCTTGAGCATCGGTGTTAATACCAACGTATTCAACACCCTGCACCCTCTCTCTAAACATCCGTGAAACTGCGTTACAGCCTCCTCCCCCAACTCCAACAACTTTTATCTTGGCTACCCCATCAATCAGATCTTGGCCTTGAGTCATAATTACACCCCCTTCATTACGTGCACGTTATACGTGAATCCTACTGGTCAGAATACTGAGCCATCTTCTAAATGGAAGATTTGTATTAATTATTTTGTTTATAGATGAGTTGCTTAGGTTTTCCCTTTGATGTTTAGCACCCCAATACAACAAACCTAGTGAACTGGCATAGGCAGGATCCTCAAGTTCCTCTGGAACCCATGAAGGATACTCTGGAATGCCGATTCTGACTGTTCCTGGCCATATTTCGCTAGCCAATTCTTGTAAACCTGGTAGATTAGCAGTTCCGCCAGTCAAAACCAATCCACCGCAAGGAACTCTGTCTAGCCCTGCACTATGAACTTCTCTAAGTACAAGACTGAGTAATTCTCTTACCCTTTCCTTGATAATCTGGCGAAGATCGTTCTTGCCAACATCGGTGAATATCTTGTTTCCAAAACCCGGAACACGAATGAATTCAGAATCTTCAAATTCATTAGAAGAGACGTCGCCGTGCTTTAACTTGGCCTCTTCAGCAGCCAAAGCAAATGTCGTAAACGCGATCGATATGTCCCGAGTTATCTGTGCTCCTCCAACCGGTATCACATTTATATGCCAGATACTGCCGTTAATAAATATAGCCACATCAGTTGTGCCGCCTCCTATGTCTACCATAACGACACCCATGTTTTTTTCATCTTCGGAAAGAACCGATTCAGCACTTGCAAGTGGATGAAGGACTAAACTATTTATCTTAACTCCAGCTATCCTCATGGCTTCTGTTAAATTATCTGCCGAAGTTGGATCAGTCATTACAACATGGCTTTCCACTTCAACCGAAGAAGCCTTCATGCCAATCGGGTCATGTATGCCCCAGTGTCCGTCCACAGAATAGTCTCTAGGTATAACGTGTAGAACACGGTCTACATTAGTTGATTTCGAAGAATAACTAGCCTTAATCACCTGCTCAACATCTTTAGCACAAACTGGCTCATCATAATCACGATTGTCCATAGCCGCTCTAGAATTAACGTAGTTAACTCTACTACCAGTTATCCCCACATAAGCCGGGGTGGATTTTGTTCCAGCTTGTGATTCTGCTTCCTTTAGTGAACTTTGTACGACCTGTTTTACTTCTGACAAATTGCTAACCAGACCTTTTTGCATGCCTCTAGATGGGATTGATGACATGCCTATAATCTGTATCTCTTGATCTTCGCTGGATCTGCCGATCAGAGTACAAACTTTGGATGTTCCTACATCTATGACTGTATGGTATAATTCGTTTCGCATTGTTTTAGTGTTTCATATTTTTAATAAGTTAACTGGTGTATGGGGGAAATCGCCTAGTAAATCTATTTGCATCTTGGGTTCGATCGCAAAATATTCATTTATCTATTTATTTCTATCAATTTACTATTCAATTCCTGCGACGTTCCCCCTTTACCAGCTAGTATCTAATAGAAGGCTTAGCCTTCTAAATTCGCTCCGCCACCCGCATCCGGGCGCTTCGACTCCTTCTGTTCAATCTGATTTCAGTATGAGAAGGTTTGATCACCTTTTTATTTATTATCCTTAAGGTGTCGCCTTCTCTATGTTTTTGAGTTAAAAAATTCTTCACCAATCTATCCTCTAAAGAGTGGTAGCTTATAACTGCCAGTCGACCACCTGGACTCAAAACTTCTTGTGATTGATAAAGTGCAGATTCCAGGTTTTCCATCTCTCCATTAACTTCCATCCGAATGGCCTGAAAAGTCCGGGTAGCAGGATGAATCTTACTCCAGGGACGTTTCAGTGCCTTAATAACAACAGTTGATAATTGCAAAGTGGTATCAATTGGTCTGTTTCTAACAATTGCTTTAGCTATGCGATCAGGCTTAGATTCTTCTCCGTAGTTCGCAACAATCCTAGAAATGTCTTTTTCGTGATAGGTATTTATAACATCCCAGGCTGTAAAATCTTGATTTTTGTCAAATCTCATATCAAGGTAATCATCTGATCTGAAGCTAAATCCCCTACCCTGTTTTTCAAGTTGCAACGATGACAATCCAAGATCGAAGAAAACACCATCCACAGAAGAAAATCCGTTTTTAGCTGCTATTGCTTCAAGATTACCAAAGTTGTCATTGACTAAAGTAACGTTTTTTGAATAACTATCGAGAGACTTTTTTGAGGAAGATATGGCATCTAGATCCAAGTCTATACCCAGAATTGTCGGAGCCGGTTTTGTTGAGTCTAAAATCGCCTGTGTGTGTCCAGCCTCACCAAGAGTGCAATCTATATATTTACCCTTTGGTTTAACACGTAAACCATTAACAAGCTCTTCTGACAAAACTGGTACGTGATATTTAGGTGAAGAATTGCTCATCTATAATTCTCCCCTTGTTCTGCAATTCTAGAAGAGTCAGCCTCTATGGCTTCTCGTTCCAGTTCCCATTCGTCTCTGGACCATAATTCCAAGTAGGAACCCATGCCAGCTATTACGACTTCTTCGTCTATATGTGCATATTCTCTCAAACGGCTAGGTATTAAAACTCTTCCCTGTCTATCCATATCTGCATCAAATGACGACGAAAATACATTCCTTCTCTGCCTACGCTCCTTCGAGATATTAGTAGGTAAAGCCGCGACCTGCCTGGCATAGTCTCCAAATTCAGAAGGAGGCCATATGTTTATACAACGGTCGTATCCACGTTGTAAGACTAGCCCCCCCTTGAATCTTTCCTTATAACGGGACGGCAATGATATCCTGCCTTGCAGGTCCACTTTCTTATTCAGTTCTCCATAGAAAAGTTCAGCAGGATTCACTATTGTCCCCATTTTTTTCCTGTTTACTCCAATTTCTTCCATAGAATAATACTAGTTGTTGGAAAATGCAAGCCTTATTTGAAAAAATTTTGGTGAATTTATGGTCGCGTGTAAAACACATCGTTAATCTTGCAGCAAAGCAAGATTAACGATGTGCTAATTCTGGGGAATGAAACAATGATTTACAACTAAAGGTTGGTTAAACAACTTTATCTGTTTAATGTGATAGCGCTGTAAAAATGTTATGTCTGTTCTGTATCAGTCAAAGAATCGATGCCACTATCGGATTTTAAATCGTCAATTAGATCTGGTCGTTTGGTTATTGTGCGTTTTATAGCTTGCTCTATTCTCCATTCCTCTATCTCTTTATGATTTCCTGAAAGCAACACATTTGGCATATCGAGATCTCTGAACGAAGACGGTCTAGTATATTGTGGAAATTGTATGAATCCCTCTATGTAATGACTATCATCCTCTATAGATTTGCGGTTTCCTAGCACTCCAGGCAATAATCTAACAATCGAGTCAATTACAACCATGGCCGGCAATTCGCCACCACTGAGCACATAGTCACCTATACTTATTTCCAGATCCACCAGCTGATCCATAACTCTTTCATCAATTCCATCATAATGTCCGCATAGGAATATTAATGAACTGCATCCAGAAAGTATCAGTGCTTTTCTCTGATCAAAGACATCACCCTGTGGAGACAAAAGCACTACTTTAGTATCCGCAACGACATCTTCTCCATCCTGTTTTCTTATTTTGTTCTTTATTGATTCAATGGCGGAAAAAATTGGCTCTGGCTTCAGAATCATGCCACCTCCTCCACCAAAAGGATAATCGTCAACCTTCCTATGTTTGTCTTCCGAATAATCCCGAATATCATGAAGCTCTATGTCTACAATTTTATTTTCAATAGCTCTACCAATTATGCTGTATTGAAAAGGTCCTTGAAACATTTCCGGGAAAAGTGTTAATACATAGATCTTCATGGTTAATTCAATTAGGACGGATGTTCCTCTACCCTTATCTTCGTCAATACTTCCAGAGCATGAGGGATCACATCTTCAATTGCCTCTAAACATTGCTTTACAGCCTTCAAACTACCAGGAAGGTTAATTATCAAACAATTATTTCGAATACCAGACACTCCTCTACTAATCATGGCTAACTTTGTATAATTAGAACCATGCTGCCTCATAGCTTCCGAAATACCTGGAACCATCCGCTCTATCACATTCTTCGTAGCCTCCGGGACAACGTCCCTAGGACCCAAACCTGTTCCTCCGTTAGTAATAATGAGATTAACCTCACCTCCATCGGCCCATGAAATTATCTTATTCTCAATTGTAGCGATATCATCCGGAACTATTTCATAACGAACTACACTGAAACCCTTACCTGAAAACAGTTCTTTAATAAATAATCCACTAGTATCTTCTCTCTTGCCAGAAGATCCGGCATCACTACTAGTTAATATTCCTAAATTAAACATTGCACTCCTAAAGAGTTCTTATAATTTATGGCAATATATCACAGACATTACAAAAAACGGAAATAACGATCTACCATTTCTTAAATTATATGTCTGCATTATAATGCCAAATATTGTTTAATAGACAAGACTGTTAGAACCATCATGACCTTTCGCAAATATAATCTAGACGAAATACGCAAGAATTTACCAACTTTATCCAAACCTAGTGATACGAATAAAACCATCTTAATTATTCTCAGTGGTCTGCCTGGAACAGGAAAATCACATCTAGCCAATATCATCGCAGACAACTTACCCATAACAATAATTGAAACCGACTTCATTAGACATGAATTGTTCAAAAACCCAAACTATACTGGTGACGAAAATGCGGCTGTGTTCAGTGTCTGCCACGCGTTGATTGAAGAACTGTTAATAAGTAATGTCTCGGTTCTATTAGATGCAACAAACTTGTTGAGGAAAAACAGGAAAAGACTATACCGGATAGCAGAAAACAGCGATGCAAATATGTTATTAGTAGCTTTAACAGCCCCAGAAGATATAGTTAGAGACAGGCTTGATTTACGAACATCCAAGCCAGATCCAAAAAATAATTCTTCTGCGGATATATCGGTATACAATAAATTAAAGGAAACCGCTCAGCCTATCCTGCGACAGCACTACATTATAGATTCTTCTTTGGATATATACCCTGCATTGCACAAGATACTAAGGAAAGCTAGTACAATGTTGAACAGGCACGCAATTACCTGATTTCACCCTATGCATAACGTCAAATATATGAGACTGGCCCCAAAACCGTGTCAGTGTTATACATTTCAAAATTTGACATACATCATTGACCTCTTCCATGACCAATGTTAAAATTCCCCACGTCTGCGAAAGGGTTTCGTGGTGGGCGTGGCCTAGTGGTTAAGGCGCCAGGTTGTGGCCCTGGAGATCGAGGGTTCAAATCCCTCCGCTCACCCCATATTCATTCAAATATTAAGGCGAGGTAATTTGTCAATTCAATCTGGATCACCACTTTGGAATCCCTCAACTAATCCTTATCTAAGAGATCTGGAGATCGTAAAAAACGGTGATGAAGACGGGTATAATATGGTTCTCCATATAAGACTCGAAAGTTCGGTAGAAATTTTTGCTATTTCATTGCCTCATCTTCTACCCAATAGAACCGGGCCAACTTGGTCTTACCTCGTAAATAACGACGGCTGGACATTAATAGATGCAGGCCCCTATGGATCTCTTCCTTCATTGGAAGCAGGATTGAGCACTATAGGGAAAAACATTACAGACATCGAGCGAGTTATAATAAGTC
>CAZNWQ010000038.1:0-4111 GCA_964576965.1 uncultured Dehalococcoidia bacterium | reverse complement strand
AAGATTCAGCTGGCTATTCGAGAGCTTAAAGAGGAAGCAGGATTAGACGCCATTGGGAAAAAGGTTACAGATATTGAGCGAGTTATAATAAGTCATGGACATCAAGATCACGATGGAAACACATACGACCTAATAGAAAAAAGTGGTGCAGTATTGTGGGCACAAGAGATGTATTTTTTCTTTCTTGGCCAACACAGTTCGCATTCAGGATTGAATTCAGATTCCCTGCTACACAAATCAATTCTTGAATTTAGAAATCACACCGAGACTTCACCATCTAAGCTCAAAAGTGACTACGCCAAATACAGATCAAGGTTTAAAGGGTATGACGAATCAAAACAAAAAATCATTAAACAAGGTTCTGAGGTACATGCCATCAAGGACGGAGACTCACTCGGTAAAATGACGTTCTTATACACTCCTGGTCATTCGGTCGACGAAATATGTATAGATATGGACGGAGTTTTGTTTACAGGTGATCATATATTGCCCCAAATAACACCCCATCCCACCATAGTGAGAAAGTACCCGGCAGATTTGATGGATAAGATACCCAACCAATACAAGAATTCAGACAACCATTACGGACTCTATTGCTACTTGTCTTCTTTAGGAAAAACATTGAAATTGAATAACCGTAAAACGGTTCTACCTGCACATAGATTATTCAACAACAATAAATTCAACATCAGGAATTTGCTGAGAGGCAAGGATATAATACGACACCATTCCACGAGACTTAAAAGAATTGTCAATGTAATAGAATCTGGCGTTCAAAGCCCTCCGGAAATAACAAGGAAACTCTTCCCACCAAGAAAATTAGTTGGTGGCGGGTTTTTCGCCGCTCTATCAGAGATTGTAAGCCATCTGGAAATGTTAGATAAAACAAAAGACATACAAATCCTACCCAATGGTAATGTGAAAAGTACTGAACAGAACAATTTCTTGAATGTGATTAATCAACTTCTAAACGATCATTGAAAAACCAGTACTATGCTGAAAAGTAACCTCAGGAGATAAAAATGAGTGAATATGCAGAGAGCACCAACAAAAAAGTTATGATCATAGTTGCTCATCCAGACGACGCTGACTTTATGGCAGCTGGGACTTTAGCTAAATGGGCGAAAGAAGGGTGCTCCATAGTTTATTTACTCTGCACCAGTGGTGATAAAGGGACATCAGATCCTAACATGAAACCTGAATCACTCGCTGTGATAAGAGAAAGCGAACAAGAAAATGCTTGTCGAGTAGTTGGAGGGGAACAGGTGATTTTTCTAAGACATGCAGACGGTATGTTGCAAAACACTCTCGCATTGCGTAAGGATATCGTACGCCAGATCAGAATTCACCAACCAGATGTTGTCATTTGCCAAGACCCCACCAACCGCTACGGGGATTCCAATATAAACCATCCTGACCACAGAGCAGCAGGTGACACTGCCCTAGACGCAATATTCCCATCTGCACGTGATTACCATATGTTCCCAGAATTGGTTCAAGACGAAGGCCTTCTACCTCATAAAGTCCTAGAAGTATACCTTTCAACGAGAGAAAGCAATGCAAGCGTCTGGATAGATATCACAGACACAATAGACATCAAAGTATCTGCCCTTAAACAGCATGCCTCCCAAGTGGGCACTGATGCAGAAAGCCTGGAAAGATTAGAAGCTCGTCTAAAGCAACGAGCCAGCGACGTTGGAACACCCCACGCTATCAAATACGCTGAAGCCTTCAAATACATAAAGCTCCGATGAGTAATCATCGCAAAGTTTAATGGAATCAGCGTTGCTCAGAGAATGCCATAGCCTCAATCATTATTTTGCCCAATGAATCCTGACTAATAGATTCACTTTTGAATAAATAATCTACGCCGATAAAAGCTGTATGTATATTTCGCAGTACATCTTCTGGATATTTTCGAGATTGATCCAATATTTTCTGAGCCACCCACCTGTTATTCGTGTATGAGGATAACTTGCCTAAAGCTCCTGTCTTAATTTCTTTTCCCTGAAGGTGTTTCGCCAATAGAAGTAGCCGCAGTTGGCGAGCAAACATAGTAACGACCTGGGAAGTCATCATTCCTTCATTTTGAAGTTTTTGTATTACCTTCAAAAACTCTGGATTGTTCCCTAAAAATATAGAGTCTATAGCATCAAATATTTTTACTTCTCTGGAAAACAAATCTGAAACCACCGTGTTCACGTCCTCCACTGTTATATGCTTATCAGAGCAATATAATGATAGCTTATTTATCTCCCCCTCCATTATCCACAAATTGCTTCCAACCACATCAGCCAACAATTTTACGGCTGGGACGGATATGGTACATCCTTCAGATTTTGCCTTACGATTAATCCAATTAATGAGATTGTTATCTCTGATCGGTGGAAATGACTTTACATTTACATTTCCTGCCAATTGCCTTAACAACTTGTTACGATCATTTATATCCCCATCAATCAGGATTAAATCAGTGGTTTCGGGTATCTCTTTAACATAACTATCAAAGGATTTCCAATGATCCCGTTTAGCCGCTTTCACACGGTTTGCCTCTACTCCACTGTCAAATAAAGACAACAAACCTTCCAATATTACGAGACGTTTAGAAGCCATAAATGGTACGGTACTACACACTTCTTTTATCTGCGTCAAAGTTGACGACAAGGCATGGAATTTGGTCACATCGGCGTTGAATATATCATCTTGCGTTATCGCATTTTGTATTTCATGCAATTCTTGCCTCATAGAAAAATCGTCAATGCCATATAATACGTATATCATAATAAAACCAAACCACTTTTCAGGTACAAAATCACTGTACTTAATGTATCATTAACGAGATCGTAGAGGAATACTTAAAACACAAGTAGAGATATCATGAGCAGAGCTATTACATATAGGTTATTAATTTACGGTTTACTGACCCTGTTATCTATAACAGCTTTCTTCAGATTAATAATATTGGGAGTAGTTATAGCTGGATTCACAGGTATAATAATAGCTGTAATAAAACTATCTCAGAGCAACTCAAACGAGACAAAAGGAAAAGCGTCTACCAATAAAAAAACCAGTAATGTTATAGAGGCTAAGTACAAACTTATAGATGAAGAGGATGATGACAAAAAGTCACAATAGATTCTTATTCCTATACATAGATTTACCAACCTTTACTAGATATACTCATTCAACGTGGCGGTTCTGCATTCCAAACACAACAAACCCACACTATTTAAGGACATTGATTAATTGGAACGAGCAATTTCAGGATACGAGATATTAGAAGTACTTGGGTCTAATAGTATCTCGTCGACATACACAGCCAGTGATACCAATAATGAAAATAAATTAGTAGTTATCAAGGTATTCCGTACGAATTTGTCTAGTTTCCCTCACATTTCTCTTGAAATGAACAGACGCTCTGAATTGATATCAAGTACAAATCATTCTGGATTAGTTAACGTCATTGCCCAAGGTGAAGAAAACGGCAAATTGTGGATAGTCACCGAATATTGTGAATATCAAACTCTCGAGATGATTCTGGACAGTATGAATGGTTTATCGCAAATCATGGCTATTTTGAAGAATCTGTCTGACACGATAAGTTTTTTCAACGATATGGGAATATATCACACTAATATTGCTCCAAGCAACGTATTCGTTAATACAGTGACTTCTGAAGTCAAGATTAGCGATTTGACTATAAGCGAGGCATTAAGAAACTCAACGGACAATACTTATATAGCCATAAACAGACCTGAAACACCTTACGTGGCACCCGAATCATTGAATAACCAGCCCATAGGCTTAAGCTCCAATACGTATTCAATAGGGGTTATGGCATACAGGTTAATAACAGGGGTGCTACCGTATAAATCCTTAGATCACTCAGTGTCATACAGTCAAAAAACTAGTTCTGCACCTAGAGGACCTAGCACACTAAACAGAACTCTGCCTAAAGATATGGACTTCATATTTAGCAAAATTCTGTCTCCCCATCCACATATGCGTTATGAAAATGCAAAATCATTCATGAACGATTTATTAGGCATGTCATTAACTAATAATTCTGGTAAGATGTCTAGCATCCAAAGCAACCACGAGGCACAAAAGC
>CAZNWQ010000037.1:0-10977 GCA_964576965.1 uncultured Dehalococcoidia bacterium | reverse complement strand
GTCTTTGAAAATGCTGTTGCAATATATTCACCAAACTTGTTTGGGCTTAAGACCAAGCCAGAATTGATATCTCCCTTGGGGTTTATCAGCAAATATGTGCCTATCACAAACAAAAACAAGGAATGTATCCCAACATAAGAGTAAATAGGAGTTTGCCATAAACTGAATGAAACGCCATTTGTAAAAGATTCGTAATTCTCTAGATATGGTAAAAAAAACAGAATAGAAGTTAATACGACAAAAGAGAATTGTGTAACTGCATTTAAAAACCGTCGCAGTTTATCTCTTGATAGATCAGATAAAAGTGCCGTGGAGATAATTGATATCCCCACTATGATCAAATACGTAGGATAATCCCATGTATTTGTCATCATTAATGTCCCTAACGACAGACCAAGTATTGCAAGGTGTATTAATTTAGGAACCATTCTGGGTTCATTTTGGGATCGCATCATAAATCCAAATGTAATGGCCAAGATAAGTATTGAAAATGGGATGGCCATCAGGTGAGAATGTAGGTCTGCAAACAAGAATGTAAAGAATGGGAATTCGGTTATAGCATAACCAATTGGATTCCCGGTAGGAGGAATCATCCTGCTGCTTCTCCAGAAGTCGAAAAGCTCTATCTCACCATGGTTAAATAGAACTCCCCAAAATGCTTGGATCAGTTGTATAAGACCGTCTATATTTCCGAAGACTGCAACAAAGAACACACCTATTATGCCTGCTAAAGTCGGATTCATTCTTTTCACAGATTCCAATCCCGATACCGCTGAACTTTTTGTCAGGTTATACACCAACGAAAACACAGAAGAGGTCGTAATTGCAAAGAAGATACCTATTGAGACATTGTAGGCCACCTCTGGCAATATACCAGAAACTTTAATCAGTGATGCGACTATAAAATATCCAAAGTAGTAATAGTTCATATACCCACCAGAAAACCATGGATCATAAGGGGGCATATAAGTGGATTTCACAATAGCGGTGATATAAGCCATATCCATAGACTTTTCCCCACCTATGTATGGATGCCATAGGTCTGGATTCGCTGATCTGATCCAAATGAACGCTAAAAATGATATTGTAAATATCACTTCTGTTACAACAATATGTTTAAAATTTTGTTCTATAAATGTTTTTATCTCAAATCTGAAAAAATACAATGCTAAAACGGAACAAAGAATTACTGTGAAGCAAGAAACAAGTATTGTGAATATAGAAAAAGCCATTAGTTGATAACTAGATAGAACAAAGGATAAATATGAAACAAATAACAGGCCAAATATCTTTGAAAATGCATACCCTTTATCTGGTAACCACATAAAAACAAAAAACGCTATCGGGAAAGTTATCAACCCCAAAACTATAACAATTAGATAGAGGAGTATTATCGAAATATATGAAGGTACATCTCCGAGGTAAATTATGTCTGTCCATGTCCCGTTTTCTTGTTGCACCTTTTTCATATCTATAGACATCATCAACAGATTATCTTCCTGAACAGCAAGATAATCGTCAAAAATGGCGTCTATAATGTCACGTTCGGATAGTTTGTCTTTGTTTTTTAAAATTAATACTGTGGGGTGATCGTACACATCAAAACTTTCGTCAGCATATCCCATGCTTAGAGTAAAGGTGGATTCAACAGAGTTTGAGATTAGATCAGGAGGATCAAGATTTGGTCTACTAAAAGTATCGTTGCTAAAAGTTAAACCAAAAAAGGATGGGTGAGTTTGTTCATAATGTTCAAGGCTATATCCTAATTGCCCTGCGAAAAGTGCTCTATAATAAATTGAACTATATGGATATTTGGATTCCAGCCTGGGTATAGTGCCATATAGACGGTTACTAAAAAACACCAAGTAGTCAGCATTAGAAAGCTGGCTAGCAACGAGTTCAATTTTTGATTTTCCGGAGGGATAAATTGTTTGATCGCTATCATACATTTTCATACATGAAAAATAATCACTATCGTCACCTCTACAACCTGCAATGTAACCATGCAAATTAGGTAATCCTTCCTCCCAGTGTTCCATAAGAATTACTGACCCAGTTGATACATTCTGATTTATCCAAGCTGACGCTCTAAAGGCTGTGTGATCATTGTGATATATGTTCATAAATGCCAATGCATTAAAGAGTGTAGATGCTATCAAGAGTGCAATAAATATTTGGATTCCAAGATATAGCCTCTTCCTATTCTCTTTAGACCATGTGCCAAGTATGAATAATGTTTGGCTAACAAATATCAACATTACAGGCGTAATTGGAAGCATGTACCGGAGAAATTTAACTTCTAAATATCCCGTTAAGATAAAATATGGAAGTATCCAAGCTATCAGGACAATATCGGATTTTCGCCGCCTATAAAAAGCTGCGAAAGACATAAAGGCAAGGGAAAACCACGCGAATACACCCAACAGTGGCCCTAGGCCAAAAAACACTAGCTGACGCATTTGGTAGAAAAAAGGGATAGTGTCAATATATTGTTGGGTATATGGTCTCCCTGATTCACCTCTTGCCATTTGGAATTCTCCGCCGACTGAGCAGGCGTACTCATTATAGGACAGAAAATTCAAAAAACTGAATGGCATGTTGCAAGCATCAGATCTATACCAATCAAGTAGCGCATAAGGAGTGGTAATAACGAACACTAGAATCGACATGCCTATTGAAATAGTCAACAACCTAAGAATTCCTAATTTGTGGTTTCGCTTTGCATGTACTTCAGTCGTCAAATCAGGCATGGAGTCAACATATAGAAGTACATAAGCCACAAATAGTGCTATGAATATTGGAGCAATACTTATTTTGGTTGCTAAAGCCAATCCAATAAATATTCCGGCGTATACACTATTTTTTGTGCCGCCAAATCTGGCTATTTTTATAATGAAGTACAGTGATGTTGTAATAAGGAATGTAAGATAAGTATCTACAACAAAAAAATGGCTTAGTTGTATGTGAATTACCGAAAGTGAAACTAGTAATGATGCTAAATATCCAACTTTCCGATTGTAAACGGTAGAACAAATCATGAAAGTCATAAAGACAGTTCCTATATCTGCAAACGCTGAAAGACCTCTTCCAATCAAGCTCAGATCTGTCAAAGAAACATTGTAGAAAATTGATGCTGTGGTCTCAACAATCTTGGTCAGATACAGAATTAATGAGCCATACGGAAACCAATTAGGGTTCAAGGGACTATTATTGGCGTCAATCAATACGCCCAAGTCTTTCCAATGTGGGAACGATAGATCGTTTACGTGAAAAAGAATCGCACGTTCATCTGGATGAAAAAGCCCACCTTGATCCCATTGAATACCATACAATCTCAAAATAGAAGCAATTATGAGTATGGAGATTGGCACCAAATATCCAAAGGATCCAATAGAATCTAATGAACCAACTTTTGGTATCTTTAAGCTACCTAATCTCTTTGCAGATCTATTCAAAACAAAAGCTTCTCTGATTAATTAACTGACTAAAGTGATTTATCCGCTACTTATATAATGGGTTACAACAATTAAGTTATAGAGCCGCTAAGACTACGAATCATCTTTGAATTCATAAACCTTTATCAGCTAGGAAAGCACATAGGTCAGATGTCCTACAGGAATAGCCCCATTCATTGTCATACCAACCCAGTACTTTGACCATGTTTCCTTCCATAACCATAGTGGAAAGTCCGTCTATTATGCAGCTATGTGGATTTTTAACTATGTCGCTACTAACTATTGGATCTTCAGTATATTCCAATATTCCGTGCAATTCATTGGCAGCCGCACTCTTAAAAGCTTCATTTATATCATCCACACTGGCAGTTTTTTCAATCTCTGCAACAAAGTCAGTAATGGACCCAGTAGAAACAGGCACTCTCAGTGACATACCGTGTATTTTACCCTGCAATTCAGGCAATATAGCTCCTACAGCTCTAGCTGCTCCTGTAGTAGTGGGTATTATATTTTGAGCAGCAGACCTAGCTCTTCGAAGGTCTTCGTGTGTTTGGTCCAGTATTCTTTGGTCATTGGTATATGCATGGATTGTATTCATCAACCCGTACTTAACCTTAAAATTATCGTGTAATACCTTAACCATATTTGCGATACAGTTCGTTGTACAGGATGCGTTCGACAGTATTCTGTGCTTTGAAGGTTCATATTTGTCCTGATTGACGCCTAACACTACCATCACATCTTCATTTTTTGCAGGTGCAGATATAATTACCTTCTTGGCCCCTCCTGTTATGTGTCCTGAAGCTTTTTCTGCGTCTGTAAATATACCAGTCGATTCAACTACTATATCTATACCCAAGTCTCCCCAAGGAAGATTGGATGGATCTCTTTCTGCCAAAACTTGTATCTCTTTTCCCTCTATTGAAATTCCTTTTTCGGTTGGCTTAACTTCTCCAGGATAGATACCGTAACTAGAATCATACTTAAAAAGGTGTGCATTTGTTTTGGAGTCCGAAAGATCATTAATGGCCACAACCTCTAATTTGTCAGGATGTCTCTCTAGTGTCGCTCTGAGTACTTGACGCCCTATTCTACCAAAACCATTTATACCTATTCGTGTAACCATGTTTCTCCTTTTGTTAATCTATTTATTAATATTGGCCAACAGGATAGGACCAGCAAAAATTGCATCTGATCCTAATTCCTCTTCTATTCTAAGCAATCGATTGTATTTAGCAACACGTTCACTACGAGCAGGTGCACCGGCCTTAATCTGGCCTGAATGCATTGCTACTGATAGATCCGATATTGTAGTATCCTCTGTCTCTCCTGAACGATGACTTATCACCGCAGTCCATCCAGCTTGGTGTGTCAATTCAATTGCATCTATGGTCTCTGTTAAGGAACCTATTTGATTTAATTTGATCAAGACTGAATTGCTAGATTTCTCTTCTATACCTTTCTGTATTCGCTCTACATTCGTGGTGTATAAATCATCTCCGACCAATTGTATTTTGTCTCCTATGCGTTCCATTAATGAACTCCATCCAGTCCAATCATCCTCAGCCATGCCATCCTCTATACTAAAAATAGGGTATTTATCACATAGTCTGTGATAATAATCCACGAGTTCTTCACTAGTCAGGGATAAACCTTCCCGCGACAAAAAATATTTACCCTCAGAAAACAGTTCACTTGCTGCGACATCTAAACCTATAAAGCAATCAGATCCAGGTTCATATCCAGCCATTTCTATAGCAGCTACTATAGCTTGAATGGCCGCTTCATTAGATTCCAGTGATGGAGCAAATCCACCTTCATCACCAATGTTTGTAGTATGATTATTCTGGATCAGAAATTTCTTCAGGCTTTGGTAAACCTCAACTCCGCAACGTAAAGCCTCTCTATATGAACTTATCCCAAGTGGCATAACCATAAACTCTTGAAAATCTGTTGATTCTTGAGCATGTTTACCCCCATTCAATATATTAAACATAGGAGAAGGAAGTAAGGATGGGGAAGGGGAGAGGTATTTATACAGTGGTTTGTTCAAAAAACTAGCCGCCGCATGTGCAACTGCCAAGGAAACTCCCAATATAGCATTTGCACCCATATTGCTTTTGTCTGCTGTTCCATCAAATTCTACAAGTTTCCGGTCAATAATGTTTTGGTCGAGTACAGACATGCCATTTAGCAGTAGGCTTATCGATTCATTAACATTAGTTACAGCATTTTGAACACCATAACCATTGAACCTATTTTTGTCTTGGTCTCGAAGCTCCAACATCTCGTGTATACCTGTGCTTGCGCCAGAAGGGACCGCAGCCCTACCAAAGGAACCATCTGATAAAATAATATCAACTTCAATAGTCGGATTGCCTCTGGAATCGATTATCTCACGCGCCTTGACACTAGATATTTGACTCAACTATTTCTCCAATTCAATATCATTAAGCCGTTTGTTGGCAGAAACTATTGCCTTTTCTACAGCATCCCTAGGGCTATCGGCAATTATAATTTTGTCGTCTGTCGCATCATTTCTGCTTAAAGACCATGTTTTTAGACCTATTACTGGTATGTCATCTCCCAAAGCGTGTCCAATCTCCGACAATGTACCAAAAGCTCCAGAAACAGCTATTACTGCTAATCCTGATTTGACAACTGCTAGGTTTCTCGCATATCCAATGCCGGTACAAATTTTTATATCCACATATGCGTTAGACTCATTAGGACTGCTTCCCGGAAGAATACCTATTGTAGTTCCACCAGCTTGCTTTGCGCCCTTACATACCGCCTCCATCACTCCAAACAAACCGCCAGAAATCACGGTGATCCTTCTGCTTCCCAGTTCTCTACCTACCTCTTCAGCAAGCAAAAGTGCCTCTTCGGTAGCAGTTTCTCCAGACCCTATTACTGAAATTTGTAAATTCAACGAAACCTCGTCGACGATTATACCATTCCATTAAGACTAACAATAGAATTATCTGTGCAATTTATGTGCAGTTTCAATAGTACAACCGACCACCAAAACTGATTAAAATAAACATGTGCATTCCTACCTCCAATGTATTACAATCCAACCGTTATGGTTAACACAACTCCAATAAAGATCACCGGTCTATCTAAATATTATGGCAAATCAAGGGGCATTGTTGACTTAAACCTTGAGGTCTTGCAAGGTGAGATACTAGGTTATTTAGGCCCGAATGGCGCAGGCAAAACAACGACTATGAGAATTCTAATGGATTTCATAAGGGCATCAGAAGGTACAGCTCAAATCTTCGGTATGGATTCTCACAAAGATTCGTTAAATATAAGAAGAAACATCGGTTATTTATCCACCTCTCCAGTTTTATACGAAAATCTAACTGGCCGTGAATTTCTAACGTACTGCATGAATATAAAAGGTCAAGATGAAACAACTTCATTCATAGAACTTGCAGAAAGACTTAATTGCGACTTAGATAAGAAAATTGATACGCTTTCCCATGGGAACAAACAAAAAATTGCGATCATAAGGGCCTTGGCGCATAAACCACAACTCGTAATTATGGACGAACCAACGACAGGCTTGGATCCCCTTGTTCAAAATGAATTTGAGTCCATTATTCGTGGAATGGCTGCTGATGGATCTACCATACTTTTTTCCTCTCATGTGCTTTCTGAAGTTGAAAATATATGTGACAGAATTGCTATTATCGGAAACGGAAAATTGATAACAATGGAAGATGTATCAGATCTAAAATCTAAGCAAACCCGCATTCTCACCGTTACATTCGCGGACAATGTAGAAGCTCAAACATTTGGAAGTATCCCAGGAATCAAGAATGTTGATATTGTCAATAATCAATTAAGTTTTGAAATATCTGGTCCGATAGACAGCATCATAAAAGCGATTGCTAAATATAAAGTCTTAGACATTAAGATTCATGAACCAGATCTTGAGGAAATATTCTTGTCGTACTATTAAAGGTTCTACCTTAGCTTATGTTATTAAATAACGTTTTACTTAAAACAATCAGGGATCAAGTCAGACCGTTGAAATGGTGGTCTTTGGGTATCTCTATCTACTGCAGTTCAATTACGTTCCTTTACGCTGCCATGGAAGACTCGATTGGAGAACTTGCTGAGGCATATCCAGCCGATATTGCAAAAGTATTTGGTATAGATAACATTAGTGATATTGCTTCACCAGCGGGATGGTTAAATGCTGAAGCATATTCTCTTATGTTACCGATCTGTTTAATAATTTTTTGTGTATTCGCTGGAGCCAGCTCCATAGGTTCTGAAGAAGAAAATAGAACAATAGAGATTTTGCTTTCAGAGCCACTCTCCAGAACCAGTCTATTTTTTCAAAAATATGCAGTTTTCATGTTAAACATGTTCATTATGGCATCAATAATTTGTTTAAGCATCTATATCCCAAGCTTGATAATTAACATGGAACTTGGCATATACGGCATATTCTCGGCAACAGTTAGCGTCACATTAATTTCAATAGTTATTGGGACGGGTTCATTTTCAATATCCGCAATGACCGGCAAAAGGAGATTGTCGCTGATCATACCGGTTATTGTTTCTTTATTATCTTATATGTCAAATGTAGCTGATGGCCTCTTAGATAGTTTCGATGTAATAAATCGTTTGTCGATTTTTCGATACTACAATATACCAGAAGCATTTGAAGCTGGAGTAAATTTTCCAGTGGCAGTAATGTTCATATTGGTGACTGTCGTCATATTACTACTTGGATGCCTAAGCTTTAATAGACGTGATTTAAAGCTTTTGTCACATTGATATGGTATATTCCACTCTAGTCGGTCTACCCTCTCATTAGCTTAGGGTTTGGGGTTACTCCGAAGCCTGGTTTTTCCGTAGGGCTAATGTGCCCATCAATCACTTCAGGTTCACCGATCCACAAAATGTCTTTTTCCTGGCCTTTTACACCTGGCAAAACCTCCGCTAATGGGTCGCATTGTGAAGAAACTATTAGATGTAACCCCCAGACTTCACCACCACGATGAGGTACCACTGGAATCTTATAGTCAGAAGCTATGTCCAGTATTCTTAAACCAGCAGTTACACCCCCGCACCAAGTTATATCTGGCTGCCACAAATCCAACGCATTGTTTGAAGCAATTTGTTCGAATCCATATTGAGTAAATTCATGTTCCCCACCTGAAATCAAAGTTGGTTTCACAAATTCACGTAGTTTCGATTGGTCCTCCAATTTGTCAGGTGTTAATACGTCTTCAAACCAATATATATTGTAATCACCTAAAATGCTTGCCATCTCAATCGTTACGTCGTAATCCCATGACATATATGTATCAATCATTATCAGTGAATCCGGTCCCATAATTTCTCTAGCCGTACTCGCACGTTGAACAGCCGTTTCATAATCAGACTCGCTATTCCATCTGTGTGGAAACTTATGCGCTTTGAATCCTTGTTCAGAATACCAATTTACGTCAGATCCAGTAGCATAGCATTTAACATCACCTTTGTTTCGCTGTCCAATCAGTTGATAGACTGGCACGTTTTCTGATTTAGCCAAAAGATCCCATAAAGCCAAATCCACTCCACTTAAAGCCATTACTGCTATTCCTTTTCTGCCATACGGGAGGGATTCGAAATAAAGGTTATCCCATAATCGCTCGATGTCCTGAATGGTTTCCAACGTTTTCCCTAATAAAAGTTCCCTAAAATGCAGATTGACTACTTGGATTGACGCCTGGCCACCACCACCATATCCGTAGCCTACGAAACCATTATCTGCTTCGATCCTAACTACTATTTGCCAGAAATGAGTCCTCCAAGACGGAGGCACATGCTTATAATTGGGGTAAATCGCTTCCACAGAACTAATTTTCATAGACATTCCAATACATAAGTGGGCTTTCCGTTAGACATAGATTACTTCTCTTCCAGCATTCGTTTCAACACTGTGTGTAGTACACCGCCGTTACGATGGTAGTCAACCTCTACTTCTGTATCAATTCTGCACCTAACTGAGAATTTGGTTTCCGAACCATCTTCCTTGACGGCCACTATGCTTACATCTTGACCAGGTTTGATTCTGCCAGAGATGCCAGAGATATTGTATGTTTCTGTGCCATTCAGCCCAATGCTTTCGGCATTTTCACCGTTCTTGAATTGTAGTGGTAATACACCCATGCCAATTAAATTGCTACGATGTATACGCTCAAAACTCACAGCTATTGCAGCTTTAACACCAAGCAAGTTAGGTCCTTTGGCTGCCCAATCCCTTGAACTCCCCATCCCATATTCTTTTCCGGCTATTATAATTGTAGGAATCCCATTCTCCTGATATTTTTCACCAGCCTCAAATATACTGGTTACTTCGCCACTAGGCATGTATACCGTCCAGTCGCCTTCTTTTTCAGGAGTCAATTGATTCCTTAATCTAACATTGCCAAAAGTGCCTCTCATCATAACTTCGTGGTTACCCCTACGCGACCCATACGTGTTGAAATCCCTTACTTCCACACCTTTATCCTGCAAGAAACTTCCAGCCGGTCTGCTGGATGGAATCGCACCAGCAGGGGAAATGTGATCTGTTGTTATGTTGTCTCCAACCATTACAAGTACCTTTGCCCCATTAATGTCTACGGTATCTTGAACTTCATCACCGATGTTTTCGAAAAATGGCACCTCTTGTATGTACGTTGAGTCTGCATCCCAATCGTATAAATCACCATCCGGAGCAGTAATTGTTTTCCATTCCTCAGGACCAGTTGAAACACTGCTATACCTATTAGTGAACATTGTAGGGTTTAATGAAGTGGATATGGTGTCACTGATTTCTTTTTGAGATGGCCATATATCTTGCAGATATACGGGATTACCATCTTTATCTTGAGAAATAGGATCACGATCTAAGTCTATATCAACAGTGCCTGCTAACGCATATGCAACTACCAACATTGGTGAAGCTAGGTAGTTAGCCTTTACTTCAGCATGTACTCTGCCTTCAAAATTTCGATTCCCACTAAGTACGGCTGCCACCGTTAAATCCTTATCTCTGACGGCATTAGAAACTGGTTCTGGCAACGGACCACTATTACCAATGCAGCTAGTACATCCATAACCCACCGTGTGAAACCCGAGGTCTTCCAAATATTTTGTTAGGCCTGCAGATTCCAAATAATCTGTAACAACTTGAGATCCAGGAGCTAGACTAGTTTTGACCCAAGGCTTACTCTTCAATCCAAGTTCAACAGCTTTCTTTGCAATTAAACCAGAACCCACCATCACCGAAGGATTAGAAGTATTAGTACAACTTGTTATAGCAGCTATAACAACATCTCCGTTACCCAGTGATGCATTGCCACTCTCCAAAATCAACTCTGTTCGATCTTCTGAGTCGCCGAATTCGTCTTTGAACACTTTTTGCATATCGCCAAGTAAAACTTTGTCATGAGGTCTTTTGGGCCCAGCAAGGCTGGGTTTTACAATCCCCATATCTAATTCTAATACATCAGTGTATTGGGGGTCAGGG
>CAZNWQ010000036.1:603-11012 GCA_964576965.1 uncultured Dehalococcoidia bacterium | reverse complement strand
TCGTGAAATTATATTATTTATAAAACTATGTTTTCAATTAAGGTTAGTAAAAAAAGATTTATAAATGACATATATCAAACAAAAAATAAGAACCCCGGTCATCCGACACGGGGTTCTTATTTTTATTACAAACATTTAGAAGGATGTCTTAGATAGCCACTTCTCCTTTTTCTCCACTACTTACTCTTACTACGTCCGTTACAGGAGACACGAAGATTTTTCCATCTCCAATGTTGCCTCCATTTGGAGACCTAGCCGCCTCTACTACGGCGTCAATTACTTTGTCGACAATGGATTCACTAACCACAGTTGTTATCAATGTTTTCGGCACTGCTGACTTTGTAGTAGTTTGACCACCTCTTCCTGTAATCACTTCGACTCCCCCTTGCCTACCTTGTCCAGTTATATTGGCATAGTAGTACCCGGTGCAACCAGATGCATCCAATGCTTCTGTCACTCCCCCTATTCGTTCAGGCCTAACAATTATTTCTATCTTAATCATACCTCAGTACTCCCTTCCATTGGCAATCAGTTGGATTACAAATTTGTTTAGATTAATCAGCACCATCTCTTACGAAGGCCCGTTCACCATGAGCAGAAATATCGAGCCCATTATCCTCTTCTGTTTCACTAACTCTTAGACCTAATCCAGGTATCTTGTCAAGTACAAATAGTATTGCAAGAGTAACTATTAAAGAATATACCAATGTGGCTACTACTCCAATTACTTGTACCCCCATAATTCCTGCATTGCCTTCTATAACTCCTGCGGTTCCGCCGATTGCTTCGACTGCGAAAACTCCAGTTAATAGTGCTCCAATTATTCCGCCAAGTCCATGGACTGCGAAAACATCGAGAGCATCATCAAGGCCCATGCCTTTAATTATATCGACGGCGAACAAACATATTGCGCCTGCTGCGAAACCAATGGCAAGTGCTCCCATGACACCTACAAAACCAGATGCCGGAGTTATAGCAACTAGACCGGCTACTGCACCTGTAGCCACACCGACCGCACTCATTTTCCCGGTCCTGAAGTGGGATATGAGGCCCCAAGTAAGAGCTGCGGTCGCTGCTGCCGCATTAGTTACTACAAATGCACTGACAGCTCGTGCGTCTGCGGCTAACTCAGATCCTGCATTGAAGCCGAACCATCCGAACCACAGAAGACCAGCACCTAACACAACGTAAGGTACGTTATGTGGTTCTAATCCAGGGTTTCTTCTTTTGCCAACCATTATTGCTGCTGCTACAGCTGCTACACCTGCATTTATGTGCACTACGGTACCACCAGCAAAGTCCAAGGCACCATCATTGAATAACCAACCGTCTCCTGCCCAGACCCAATGGCAAATTGGTGCATATACTAGTGTTAACCATAGTACAAGGAACACCAAGTATGTACTAAATTTAAATCTTTCTACAAAAGCACCAGTAATAAGTGCAGGAGTTATAATAGCGAACATTCCTTGGAATACTACAAATAGCAGCGTTGGTATGCCGCCACTCTCTTCATCAAAGGGGATGTTACTCAAACCTATAAAATCAAAATTTCCTATATAGGCCCCTCCAGGTCCAAACGCTAGACTGTATCCCCACAATATCCAAACTATCGTTGCTACAGCCATTGCGATAAAACTATACATTATGGTACTGACCACGTTTTTGGCTCTGACTAGGCCTCCGTAGAAGAAAGCCAGTCCTGGTGTCATTAATAACACAAGAGCTGATGCGGTCAACATCCACGCTATACTTCCTGAATCCATATGGATAACCTCCTACCTTAGCAGTATTTTGTAATAATAATGCACCTATTCTATTCCGATGATGTTACGTAATAGTTACAAATATGTTAAATAATTAAGAATCAGCATTTTGCGATCATATTCAAATGTGATGTCAACTTTGTGAAGTGTTGAACTAACTGTATCACTATGATAGACTCACTTGCAGCGTGGATTGTGCATGATCTTCACTGTTCATTCAAGATTGACTGCGCTTTAATAGGAGGATAAGTGAACAAGATTTTTATCTTATCAAGTTTGTTGTTAGTAATAGTAGTGTCGTCTTTAGCATGTGGAGGTGATAATACGACCGTACCGACAAAAGCGACTGAACCGGCTGCTACTAGTGCTCCAGCTCCGACTGCTACATCTGCACCAACTGAAGCACCAACTGAAGCTCCAGTTGCTGATCCCGCTCAATCAACCGATTCATCTTCTCCAGGAACAGGTACTGCATCCGGGCAGGAACTGTCTGTAAGTAAAGGATGCGTAGCATGCCATAGTATAGATGGCACTGCTATAATAGGGCCTACATGGAAGGGTTTGTATGGATCACAGGAGAGTTTAGAGGATGGATCTAGCGTAACTGTGGACGATGCATACATAAAGGAATCTATACTGAATCCCACCATCAAAATAACGAAAGGTTATCAACCACTAATGCCGGTTTTACCGGTTACTGATGAAGAGATAGCTGCGCTTACTGATTACATAAAATCTCTTAAGTAGTCTTCCATTATTAAATCTTAAAAAAGAGAGTTTCTAACATACGGTTAGGGCTCTCTTTTTACTTAGGATTCGTGATCGAAAGATTAATGGTAGCGGCCATGTATCCTGCACCGAATCCGTTATCGATATTTACAACTGCTATTCCCGTACTGCAGGAATTTAACATAGTGAGAAGAGCTGATAGGCCTTCAAAATTAGCACCATAACCTACACTGGTAGGAACTGCTATTACGGGGGCAGATACCAGCCCTGCTACTAGACTAGGCAGAGCACCTTCCATTCCTGCTACGACTACGATCACATTCGAGTTTTGGAGCGTTTCCAATTTAGATATTAGTCTATGTAATCCTGCTATACCTACATCCCAGATTCTTTCAACTTTGCACCCCATGAATTCGGCTATTACTGCAGCCTCCTCGGCAACTGGAAGATCCGATGTTCCTGCCGCAACTACTGTAAGACCCTTTCTTAGGTCTTTAGTCGGTGGATGTCCAATGGTTATGTATTTGGCGGTCTGGTTGTATTCAGCTTCAGGGATGTGGATTTTTACATAATCATAAATTTCTGTTTCAGCTCTGCTGATCATTATGCGGGAGGTCTTATCTAGCATCGCCGTTGCTATTGCCAATACTTGCTCAGGTGTTTTCCCTGGACAATAAATGACTTCAGGGAATCCAGTACGTAACTCTCTATGATGATCAACTTTTGCGAATCCAAGGTCTTGGAAAGGTAGTGTTTGGAGAATATGTAAACACTCTTCGATTTCCATTTCGCCATTTTGGACTTTAAGGAGGATATTATTTAGTTTGCTTTTGTCTATTTTATGCCCCCAAACACATATAATGTACTCATACGGTAAACTTTGTGGGGAAGTGCGAGCCGACTAATGCTTCCATTATCATTACTCTTTGATGGTCCGGAGGCTTATTTAGTATTGGAGGGTTTGTCGGGACTTTCTAAATAACCGAACAGATCACTTTCGGACGATAATACTACTGTAGTACCTTCTACCAAGGCTTTGCCGTAAGCTTCCAAGCTACGTCTAAAAGCAAAAAACTCAGGATCTTTTTCCAATGCTTCAGCAAGGACTGCAATGGCTTGTGCTTCACCTTCACCCCGGAGTTTATTTGCCTGTTGATCTGCATCAGCCGTAATTATTCTGACGTCTTTGTCTACATCTGCCGTTATAGTAAGGTACTGTTCTTCACCTTCGGCCCTAAGTTTTTGAGCCTGTACTGCTCTCTCAGTTCTCATACGCTGGAAGACGCTGGCTTCTGTAGCGGATGGGAACTCAGATCTTTTTATTCTGACATCGTCGATAATTACACCGAAGTCTGCTTCAGCGGTAGTCTTGGTTCTTTCTAAGACTCTGCTTCTCAATTCTTCTCGGGCAAAAGATCCAGATGATTCATTGACCCTGGGCTGAACTATTATTGTTCCATCCTCGAGAGTAATTGGATCACCTCCAATAATGTCTCTTCTGTCACGCAGACCAATTTCCGCTCTAAGTGCAGCTATTGCTAGGTTGCCTATTCTGGAACTTGCGGTATCTTGGTCTCTCAGAGTTTCAAGGAAAGATTGTGGATCAGTTATCCTGTATCTGACATAGGCGTCTATTTCCAGAAATTGACTTTCCTTGTCTGGCATTGCTGCAGTAGGAACATTTATCCTGAGAAGTCTTTTATCAAACCTTGTCACGGATTCTATAGGCGATTTGAATTGCAATCCAGGTTCTGATACTACAGTCTGAACGTTACCGAATCGTGTTATAACGGCATGTTCTGTTTGATCGACGGTATATAGAACCCCATAACCAACCAGTTGGGCAAAAACGGCCGCAAAAATCACTGCACCTATTAATATAGTCAGTATCCTCATCATGGTTCCACCACCTTTGTATCAGTATCATCTGTTAGTGGTAGAAACTGTAGAAGATTGCCATTTGCCTCTTCGGTCAATATGAATTTCTTTACACCCGGAAGGATTTCCTCCATGGCTTCGAGGTACAATCGTTGTCTAGTTACCTCTTTTGATTTGTTATATTCTTCCAGCACAGAAGCAAATCTATCGGCTTCACCTGTGGCTATCGCAACTTTTTCTGCTTTGAATGCTTCTGCTCCTTGTATTATTACTCTTGCCTCTCCTTGGGCCTTAGGTAATCGGTCTTGCTCATAAGCGTTTGCCTCGTTAATACGACTTTCCTTATCTACCCTCGCATTAACAACATCATCGAAAGCTGCTCTAACTTCATCTGGCGGTCTAACAGTCTGTAACGCAACATTTAAGATCTGAAGTCCTGCTTCATATTCATCCAGTATTTCTTGTAATTTTATACTGGTGTCAGATTCGACTTCCTCTCTACGTGTTACAAGAATGTCGTCTATACTTCTTTGCCCTACTACTTGTCTAAGTGCAGCCTCTGTAGCATCTTTCAGTGTCCGGCCATCAGGCAATCCAGGACCTATTTCTCTAATAGTCTCCCCTGGATCGTCTACGCGGAACAAATATTTTTCTAGATCTCCAATTTTATACTGTACTACCATCTGAACGTTCACGATATTGAGGTCACCGGTAATCATCAAAGCTTCCTCGGATTGATCGGTGACAGTTCCGGTTGCAGTGGTGAAGAATCCTAGCTCCATGCTACGAGTGTTCATTACGTCCACGATGGTTTTTTTACCTATTGGGCCAGGGAAGTACCAGTGGAGTCCGGGTCCTTGTATGGTTTGAAAAGCGCCGAAAAGTTGTAGTGCCGCTCTTTCTCTTGGTCCTACCGTATATACACCAGTTCCCATCCAAAGCAATGTTAGTAGTAAGATTGCTCCGAGACCTATCAACTTCATGCCACCGCCACCAAACCGTTGGGCGAATCGACCTATACCGGCACCAATCTTGTTGATGATTTCTTCAACTTTAATTTCCGGCTGTTGCCGTGATCCACCAGGTTCAAACATTCTTTAGATAGCCTCTCTAACAAGTATATGTATTTTTACTACCGGACCAATTATAGACTAACGGCGCATTAAAAGAAATAGCTAAATAGCCGACATTCATGCAAGCTTAAGGATTTAATTAGTCTAAGCGATTCACTGAAGCATTATTTGTAGGTAGCGCAGTATTGCAAGGTTTAGCCATAGTATTGGATAAATTAGAACTATGAACCCCAGCTCTATTCGATCAAATAAGGCAGATTTCACGTCTGGTCCCTTGGTTTTCTGCCAGTAGGCATTCAGGGTTGGTTGAGTTAATAAAATAGCCGTTGTTACTAGAGCTAAACTTATGATCAGGATAATCAAACTAAGGTCACCAGTGGTTTTGCTAGCCGTATACCCCAAAATTAAATACAAAAACATCAATAATAGTGGCAAAGTCGGGGAGAAATCTGTTTCTATTTCCTTTTTGGCGGCTAGGGTTTTAATGGTTTTTAGGTGATCGTACATCCTGAACAGACCGTAAATTGGGACCAATAAAGAGAGAGCGTGCCAGACGGGATAGTGCCTGTTATCGGTTTCACTGTCCATCTGCTTCCAAGTCAGATAAAGCCAGTAAAATATATAATATCCGGCGGTTATGATTGTCAGGCATGCTATCCTGAAATTGGTTAGTATTAGTGTATTGTCATTGCTCGCTTCAGAGTTGGGGTTTTCTGTATTAGGCGACAGCATTTTATTTCCGCATAGAATGCAGTAAAAGGACGTTGGATCGTTTAAGGTTCCGCACGCAGTACACGATTTATTCGACAACGCCAATCTCCCAACCACGAGGGCTCTGCCGTGGAACACCGAACAACAGTGTTCCTATGGGCCCGAGTTATCTTATTCTAATTGGTAGCTTTTAGTATTATTGTAAGGCTACTACTGCTCCAGCTTCTTCGAGTTTTGCTTTAACTTCTTCGGCAGCCTCTTTTGTTATACCTTCTTTTACTGTCTGAGGTGCTCCCTCTACTAAGTCTTTGGCCTCTTTCAGACAAAGGGTAGTAACTTCTCTTACGCCTTTTATGACATTGATCTTGTTAGGTCCGATCTCTTGAAGTACTACATCAAACTCGGTTTTCTCTTCTGAGTCAGCTGCTGCTTCTGGAGTTGCTGACCCTGCCGGTGCCGCTGCTACTGCAACAGGTGCTGCTGCAGTTACCCCAAACTCTTCTTCCAGTGCTTTTACTAACTCTGACAATTCTAGTACTGACATACTTTTAACTGCTTCCAACATCTCGTCTTTATTCATGATAAATCTCCTTATATAGTAATGTTGTTACTGTATCTGTTCTAACCTACGTTGAAGTACTACTGCTAGATTCCTGTAAGGTGCACTTAATACGTTTACAATGCTTGTTATTGGTGACTGCATTTGTCCCACGAGTTGAGCTATTAATTCATCCTTGGATGGAAGCGATGCTAACTGGATCACTTGGTTACTACCAAGAATATCGTTATTCATCAGAGCTCCATGTATTTCCAAAGGTAACCGAGCGGTGGTTATATAGTTATTTACTCCCTTAGCTACAGCTGTTGCATCTCCATAACCGAATGCCAGTCCTGTAGGTCCATCCAATAACTCATTGATTCTATCTTTGCCTGCCGCAGTCGCGGCTCGTAGGGTCAAGGTATTTTTTACCACCACATACTCTATGTTTTGTCCTCGCATTGCGGATCTCAAATTATTCATATCCGTAGCGGACATACCAGTATAACCAGTGGCTATAGCTATAGTGCAATTCTCTAGTCTGTTCTTGATTTCTTCTACTTGTTTTTCTTTTTCTGGAGTTGGCATGATTCTCCTAACAAAATTAGACTCCTCGATGCAGAATATCGGGGAGTCTAAATATAGTGGTTACTTATTTTCCCTGTCATTCTGCCTGGGCAGGATTTACTTTTAAGGTTATTAAACCTCCTACTTTCTTCGGCATATGTACTAGTTATTTACATTAGTTATCCTTGACAGATCTAGTTTGATACTAGGCCCCATAGTTGTAGTAAGATATGCGGTCTTGATGAAATTACCTTTCACGCCAGATGGCTTTGAGCTTATGACGGTTTCTACAAGAGCGTTCATGTTTTCTAACAACATATTGGTTTCAAAGCTTACTTTCCCTAATGGTACATGTATTATTGCGGTCCTGTCCAGCCTGAACTCTATTCTTCCTTGTTTGGCTTCTTTTATGGCTCTGCCAAAATCTTCAGGTTGTACAACTGTTCCAGTTCTTGGATTAGGCATCAGCCCTTTCCTTCCTAGAACTCTTCCAAGCCTGCTGATTTTCCCCATCAAATCAGGCGTGGCAATCGCTACATCGAAATCCAGCCAACCTTCTGCAACTTTGTCTATCAGGTCGTCATCACCCACGTAATCTGCTCCTGAACTTGTGGCAATGGAGGCCCCTTCTCCAGAGGCAAAAACTAACACTCTTATTTCTTTGCCAAGCCCATGGGGCAGTAACGCCACACCTCTCACAAGCTGATCTGCATGACGAGGATCTGAACTAGTTCGCAGATGGAGTTCCACGGTTTCATCGAACTTAGCTTTGGATACTTCCTTTGCCAGATCTAATGCTTCTTCAGGTGAGTAATCTTTGTCTTCGACTATAGATTTGGTGGCTTCTATATAACGTTTTCCTCGTTGTCCCATTATATCTTTCCCTTTATTTAATCTGTTATTTTTACGCCCATACTACGGGCTGTTCCTTCTATGATTTTCTCGGCAGATTCAACGTCTGAGGCATTCAAATCTGTCAATTTGACTTGAGCGATTTCTCTCAATGCCTGTCTGGAGATACTGCCGACCGATTCATTAAGAGGAGAGGAACTCCCTTTGCCTATGCCTGCAGACTTCCTAATAAGGTCTGATGCGGGAGGGGTTCTCGTCACAAATGTGAAAGACCTATCCTCAAATATGGTTATATGTACTGGTACTATGGTGCCTTCCTTAGAACCAGTTTGTTCATTATAAGCTTTTACAAATTCCATTATATTAACTCCACGTTGACCCAAAGCTGGCCCAACTGGAGGGGCTGGCGTGGCTTTGCCTGCCTCTATCTGGAGTTTTACAATTGCTCGCACTTTCTTTGCCATAAATAACTCTCCTAGAGTTTCTCAACCTGTAAGAAATCAAGTTCAACAGGCGTTTCTCTACCGAAGAAGGACACGAGTATACTAAGTTTACCTCGATCTGTCATTACCTGATCCACAACTCCTATAAAGTCTGTGAAAGGACCATCTGTAATACGCACACTTTGGCCTTCTGTGTATCCCACTTTAACCCTAGGTGCTTCAGCTTCCATTTGGCTGAGTATCTTTTCAACCTCGTGTTCTTCAAGAGGAACTGGCTTTGGTCTACTTTCGGTCTCATCTTCTGACGATACGAAGCCAGTAACCCCTGGTGTGTTTCTAACTACATGCCAACTGTCGTCGTCCATATTCATGTGTACGAGAATATAGCCTGGAAAGACCTTTTTCTTAACAGACTTTCGTTTGCCTTCTTTTATTTCTATTTCCGGTTCAGTCGGTATTACAACATCAAAGATTTTATCATTCACATCCATAGAAGCCACTCTTTGATCTAGGTTTCTCTTTACTCTCTCTTCTTGTCCAGAGTAGGTGTGAATAATATACCAACGATCCTCTTTATTTATAGTGCTCATTTTTATACTAACAATCTGAACAACTGTCCAAACCCTATGTCCAGTGCTCCTAATATTACTCCCACGACCGCAGACACAACCATGACCAGTATTGTTAACCGAGTGGCCTGCTCACGTGTTGGCCATACGACTCTTCTCAGTTCCCCGATAGTTTGCCTGAAAAAACCCGTTCCAAAACCCCTGCTCAATTCAGGCGATGTTTTTGGAGATCTTGCGGCACGTCTGTCAGATGCTCTTGCCATCTATCTCACTTCTCTATGTGATTTATGTTGTCTGCAACGAGGACAGTATTTAGAAAGTTCCATTCGCTGCGGATCACTTCTCTGATTCTTAATTGTAGTGTAGTTTCTCTCCCGGCAGTCGCTACACGCCAATGTGATTATCGGTCTTACGTCTCCTCTTTTCCTTGCCATAATTCTTATCCAGTCACTTTTGTTATAACACCAGAACCAACAGTTCTACCGCCTTCTCTTATGGCGAACCTTAACTGTTCTTCGAGTGCAACAGGGCTTATTAATTTTATTTTCATTGTGATATTGTCACCAGGCATAACCATTTCTACCCCATCTGGCAGCTGTATTTCGCCTGTAACGTCAGTGGTCCTTATGTAGAACTGAGGTTTGTAACCATTGAAGAATGGGGTATGCCTTCCTCCTTCGTCTCTACTCAAAACATATACCTCAGCATCTGCTTCAGTATAAGCTATCATAGAACCTTTTTGGCAAAGGACTTGTCCTCTCTCTATCTCTTCTCTTTCTATTCCTCTTAAAAGACAACCTACGGCATCTCCTGGTTCACCTTCCTCCAGTGTCTTATGGAACATCTCTACTCCAGTGACTACGATTTGCCTAGTTTCTCCCATGCCTACTATGTCGACTTCATCACCTGTTTTTACAATTCCTCTTTCAACCCTTCCAGTAACAACCGTACCTCTACCTTTTATGCCGAATACGTCTTCAACTGGCATTAAGAAAGGTTGGTCCTTTGGTCTTTCTGGAACAGGAATGTAGTCGTCTACTGCTTTCATGAGTTCAAGAATACTTTGTGTCCATTCAGAGTCAGGATTGCCTTCTGCTTCTACGGCCTGCAATGCACTCACTCGAACTATTGGAATGTCATCGCCTGGGAACCCGTAGCTACTGAGCAGTTCTCTGAGTTCCATCTCTACTAGTTCTAGTAGTTCAGGGTCATCCATTGCGTCGCACTTGTTTAACGCAACTACGATATTGGGTACCTGCACTTGCCTTGCTAGTAGTATATGT
>CAZNWQ010000036.1:0-593 GCA_964576965.1 uncultured Dehalococcoidia bacterium | reverse complement strand
TTGAGGCATTGGTCCGTCTGGATCGCTAACTACTAATATAGCTCCGTCCATTTGAGCTGCCCCTGTGATCATGTTTTTTATGTAGTCAGCATGTCCAGGGCAATCAACGTGTGCATAATGTCTGGTGTCAGTTTCATATTCCACGTGTGTTATAGCAATAGTAACCCCTCTGGCTTTTTCTTCAGGGGCATTATCTATTGAATCAAACGACCTGGCGTCTCCACCACCTTGTTTACTCAAAGCCATTGTTATAGCCGAAGTTAACGTAGTCTTACCGTGGTCGACGTGACCTATTGTTCCTACGTTTAGATGTGGTTTAGTCCTTTCAAATACCTTCTTTGCCATTATAAAGTCTCCTCTTCAAATTTATTCTAATTATATTCGTGGAGCCCACAACCGGAGTCGAACCGGTGACCCCGTTCTTACCAAGAACGTGCTCTGCCTCTGAGCTATGTGGGCCTAAGGTTTATTTCAATTTAATATTAACTTTTATTCATCGTTTACTAACTCCAAGACCTTCAATCTGTTGGTGGAGGGGGTAGGATTCGAACCTACGTAGCCCTTCCGGGCGCCAGATTTACAGTCTGGTGGTA
>CAZNWQ010000035.1:0-11504 GCA_964576965.1 uncultured Dehalococcoidia bacterium | reverse complement strand
TATTGCTTGTAGGACCTAAATAGGCCTCCTGCTCCAGAGTTTCTGAAATGCGTTTGAGCACCGTCTGGGGTGTAGTGCCTGCCCAACCAGTGTTCATATATATCGTGTTGTTTGTTACAGGTAAAATATTTCTAAGTTGTTGTACATTCATAATTTATTCATTGGTATACTGTTGTTATTATGCTCTAAAATAATACTCGAGCTAAAAGATTCTATCAGGGACTTTTGTTTAAAACAACTATAATTAACCATATGTATGAAAATGAGTTTAAATACATCTAAAATTAAACCTGCATATGTTAACTTGTTTCGTTGCTCCGCTGTATTTTTGGCTGTAGTGATTGGTTTCAGCTGTACCAGTGAAGCTATAATTCAGGAAGAAAACATCGTAGAAAATATGGAAACCGTTGAACACCAAAGTGACGATCCATCTAAGAAACAGCAGACTACAATAGATGTATTACAAAATGACATGTTCCGACCTCCATATGAAATTGATAACATGGCTGACGTTAAGTCCGTCATGTTGAACGGTTCCCATTTTGATCTAGAGGTAGCTGTTACGCCTAAGGAGAGATCGAAAGGCTTCATGGGACGTCAAATGGTTAATGAAAGCCAGGCTATGTTATTTGTGTATGGAAAAAACGTTGAGCCAGTATTTTGGATGAAAAACACTGCTATTGCTTTGGATCTAATGTTTATAGACTCAACCGGCAAGATCGAATCTATCCACACAATGAAACCCCAAATTGGAGTAGAGGATAGAGAACTGGAAACCTTCAGCCCCAATGAACCTATAAAATATGCAATAGAAATCAAGGGTGGGTTGGCTCAAGAAATTGGTGTTACTATCGGGTCTATAATTCTTTTTAAATAGGCAACTGTTTTAATCCATGTTCATACTTATTCCATTGACATATTTCGAATCTCGGTGCTATATTCCAAACAGTGTTTCCGTATCTGTTGAGAGAATATTATTGATTTAGTTAACCGCTAATAGACCGATGTTTAAGTGGTCTTATTTACTGCAGATAATATTCAGAACATGGTGTGATTATATTCCCTTTTGGAATTGTACAATGAAATATAATGAAGGTATTCAGGGAGGTATTCATGGCTAAACAACTGCCGTTGGAAGGCGTAAGAGTGGTAGACTTCACACACATAGTGGCTGGACCTCAATGTACTCGTATATTGGGAGATCTAGGCGCTCAAGTCATCAAAGTAGAACATAGTCAGGCTATGGACGTAGTAAGGAGCGCTGGAGGTGCTGGAGGTGGTATTCAGGGAGAAGCTGAACCGTACAACCGAAGCGGGATGTTTGAATATTTTAACAGAAACAAACTTGGTATAAATGTAAATGTTTTGATGCCGGCAGGATTGGATGTTATTAAGAAATTGATTTCGGTATCCGATATAGTTATAGAAAATTTCAGTTCGCGGGTATTGGAGCGATGGGGTCTATCATACGAAGAACAATGTGAGGTAAAGCCTGACATAATTTACGCTAGCATCACTGGATTTGGCCACATAGGGAGATATAGGGATTACAGCACTTGGGGTCCTACGGCCCAAGCCTTGTCTGGTTTAACATATATGTCCGGATTGCCTGGAGAAAGACCTGCAGGTTGGGGGTATAGTTTTTTGGATCATACTGCAGGTTATAATGCAGCCATTGCCATTTTGATGGCTTTACATCATAAAAATAGGACTGGTGAAGGTCAGTGGTTGGATCTATCTCAAGTCGAGTCAGGAATGGTGCTTACCGGACCAGCTGTATTGGACTATACGGCAAATGGTAGACCGTATAGAAGGGAAGGGAATCCACCAGGCAATCGGTCTAATAATCCTAAGGTCGCTCCTCACAACACATATAGGTGTGCTGGTGAAGATGAAATAGTGGATGGCAAACCGAGACAAAGATGGTGTGCTATATCAATATTTAATGAAGAAGAATGGGAAAACTTTTGTGTTGCAATTGGATCTCCTTCATGGAGCAAAGACTTAAAATTTGCTACGAATGCTGACCGCGTCAAAAATGAAGATGAATTAGACAAACTTATAGAGGCATGGACTTCAGACAAGATGCCTCATGAGGTCATGTATAGACTACAGAGTGCAGGAGTGGCTGCAGGAGCCGTCCAGACTAATGAAGACAAAATAGTTAGAGACCCTCAACTCAGATCCCGTGAATTTATACAAAAAATCCAGCACAGGTCTGTGGATGAAATCTATGAAACTGATAGCCTGCCCATAAAATTTTCAGAAACTGAATCTCGTATACGACAGGGATCCCCTCCGCTTGGAGCGGATGCAGACTACATCCTGACTGAAATACTGGGAATGACAGCGGATGAGATAGCTGAATTATCCGAACAAGCGGCATTTTAGATAAAATTATTCGTGATAGGAGTTTGTTATGGTGTTTGCAAATAATCCTCAAGAACAGAGCCTAGCCTTAGGTGATATGGTTGTGTTGGATTTGACAGATGAAAAGGGTATGTATATGGGTAAAATGTTGGCAGATATGGGTGCCAGGGTAATAGTTGTTGAACCTCCTGGAGGGCATCCGGCCAGGGATATCGGACCATTCTATCAAGATGTTCCAAACAGCAATAACAGCTTGCTATTTTGGTACAACAACACCAACAAAGAAAGCGTAACTATCGATATAACCACTACTAAAGGATCTGAATTATTGAAAGATCTAGTCAAGCAGGCAGATGTTATCCTGGAATCATACAAACCAGGATATTTAGATTCCCTAGGTATTGGTTATGAGGTTTTATCGTCTATAAACCCCAAATTGGTGATGACATCTCTGACGCCATTCGGGCAAACAGGTCCATACAGAGATTTAAATTCATCTGATCTGATAAATATGGCTATGGGTGGACCTATGGCTAGTTCAGGTTATGATCATTTATCAGATGCCCCTCCGATGAGATGTGATGGTTGGATAGGCTATGCTACAGGATGTAACTTTGGCGTTATAGGAACAATGACAGCCGTACTGCACAGAGATTGGACAGGTCAGGGACAATGGGTGGATGTTTCCATACACGAGTCATTGTCTTGCACAACTGAAGCAGCAATGCCCAATTGGTTTTATGATAGGAAAGTACCTATGCGACAAACGGGTAGACATCATGGGCTTGCACCAACTCCTTCAAGTCAGTTCATAACTGCCGACGGCAAACTGATAAATGGATTTGACATACCTCCTAGATCTTTGGATCGTTGGAATCGATTGGTTGAATGGATGGATGAGAAAGAAATGGCAGAAGGTTTAAAAGACGATAAATATAGAGATTTGATAAGCCAGGGAGTGAGGCAAGGTCCAGAAATGGACTTCCTTAGAGACAAGATAACAGAGTTTATCGCGAGTCAACCTGCTGAGGAAATATATCATGGTGCTCAAAAAATTCGTCTAGCATGGGCCGTTATAAGATCCCCAGAGGAAAACTTAGAAGATGAACACTTCACGGACGACAGGGATTTTTTTGCACATGTTGAGCATTCAGAACACGGGAAGTCTTTTACCTATCCTGGGCATCCTGCTATCTTTAGTAAAACACCATGGTCTATTCGTAGAAGGGCCCCTTTGTTAGGGGAAGATAATGACAATATATTTAAGAATATGCTCGGGCTTACATCTGAAGATATAGTGATTCTCCGAGAGAGTAAAGTCGTATGAGGTTCAGTTTTCTCTAATATAGGAGTCTGAACCATCTAACCAATCGGTTCTGATCGGGCTGAATGTGTCTATCTCAGATGTTTCTTCTAATGCTTCTGCGCTGTGTTCTACGTTGGATGGTATAACAAGAGTTTCACCGGAACTCACTGTTATCTGTTGCCCATTAATCACAAATAGTAATTTTCCTTCTAACACATTTGTGACTTGTTCGCTCTCATGGACATGGGATGGCACCTTGGATCCTTTAGGGAAATACATTTTACCTAACATAACTTTTTCACCAGTAACTATCCTTCTTCTTATTCCACCTATGAGCCTGTCTTCTGGTATCTCGTTCCAGTTAACTGATTCCATCGTTAAATTCCTTTTCTAAATGTATTTATAGAGATGTGCAGATGCACATCTTTGCTTGTATCACGTCTGGATACAATATTAACGCTAAAATTATAGTAGTATATAGTATATCCTATTTCAAACATTGTTAATGATAAGATTTTCGCTTGGCAATTCGGAAAAATCATGGCTCAAGAATTTGGCAGTATAGAAAAACCTTTTGCAGCATCCTTCAAAAACAAAAGAATCCTTTTGTTGGTTCCACTTCTTTCGTATGTTCCTGATGGGGATTCACAGAGTAGTACTATAGTAGATAATTATTGGAGTGAAGTGAACTCACAGATAATCTCCCTGCAGAAAACTTTAGGGTCAATAAAATCTGTATATATAGAATATTTGACAAAAGATGAGATGGATAAAGGAAATTGGCTGGAATTCCTTCCCAAAGGCTTAAAAACTGTCTTAGGATCCGTTGTTACCGATGATAGCATAGTTGAGGTGACCGAGGATCATAATATTTTATCCCAACTTTTAGATTTGCAAATGATTATGATGACCCCATTTAGAAGCGAAACAATTTCATCAGAAATTCAAAACTGGCTTTCAGGAGTGTTGCGTCAGCGTTACGAATACATATCCAATAAGATAGATCAAACCCTGCTGGATAATCATATTGGATTGTTATTTATTGATGAGCGTCACCAAATACAATTTTCATCTGATATGGAAGTTATATTTATCTCCCCGCCTTCACTAGATACTTATCGGAGATGGTTGGTTGATTGGATTAATCGGAGTAGAAATGCTACCCTTGATAACTCTATGGCTGAACCCGGACATGAGAATTAGTGGATATGGGCTAGTCCATTATGCCTGCCAGATAGGACATCTGATATTTGATCAGTATATTCGGGGAATTTTTCAGCGCATGCT
Source organism: uncultured Dehalococcoidia bacterium (assembly GCA_964576965.1). Classification (GTDB taxonomy): domain Bacteria; phylum Chloroflexota; class Dehalococcoidia; order Lucifugimonadales; family UBA2985; genus VFHP01. The sequence continues at coordinate 6,541 of CAZNWQ010000035.1, read as the reverse complement.
CGCACCAAACCGAATGGGCCAGCAAGCATCATAGATCCGTGTGGTGTGGCAAAATAGGGGTTGAGCTTTGAATCTGCCAGCAGGTTTCTCATAGGTCCTATTACGCTAATAAAACCCAGTTTTTGATCTCCAGAAACAACTATCGCACCATGGCCCTGTTCTTTCCAAACCATTTCTCCATCTATATTACCTGTTACTAAATCCTCCAGATGAGCTTCTAATTTTTCCTTAGATAACATATGCGTGTGATGCTCGAAAACGCCGAGTATTTTTTGATCATGCAAATGAAAGGCTAGAGTGTGTTCATTTCCGATATTGGTCACTATTTTGCAATTTTTCGACCTTACTATCGGGTCCTCTAAGGAACCCAGAACAGCCGCCTCTGCTGTATCCATTAGGAGAAGCCTGGTTTTGGATGAGTAGGTTTCTGATACAGCTTTCATTCTGGTCAAATAATCTGGTATTTCATTTTCGAGATATACGAATGATTCGAAACCTGTGTTTTTAGAGTCAATTTGTGTTAAAAGATGATCGAACCTGAACTTCCTATCGCTATAACCTGGAGGGGCGTTGCCATGATCAAAAACAGCTACTGCCATAATGTCCCAGTTGGCATCAACGTCGAAATTCATTAAAGCAGCGGTCACCATGTCTATGTCTAAGTCACCTAAGACTATATTTTTGCCTGCTTTTTTCTTCATCTCATCTGCTGAAAGGATTACTATACCCATTTGTTCAACCATGTTTAGGTCATCATCAAATGTAGTGGCAGCTTCTGGTATGGCATATACCTTAAAACCTGATGAAATATGATCTTTGATTGCAGATGTAACTGGTCCCCCTCCCATGTTTCTCCCAGTAAGTTTTATGTTCTGGCTGTTTTGAGTAGCTGATTTTACCCTTTTACTAGCAATGACAGTCGGCGCCGGCATTACCATTTGTATGGCATTCTCTATATTATCTTCAGTATCTAGCAGAAGTATGTCTTGTGTTCCTGTGCCTATGTCAATTGCTAATATTTTCATAGTAGAGTTTCCCACATTGGAATAAGGAAAGTTGGTCCCACTATTTTACATTGAAACAGGTTTGTTGGTCTATATTACCTTGATTTTAATATCGTGTTATATTGCCATGACAGTGGAAGATCTGAATACATATTGTGAGAATTGTGGCCATTCTTTGGTACTCAAGCAAATAGATGGCGTATCCAGGCCGATTTGTGAAGACTGTGGATACATCAGATATTATGACCCGAAAGTCGTGGTTGTTGTTGTTTTGGAGAAGGATAAAAAGATTCTAATGGTAAAGAGAGCGATTCCTCCGTTTATTGGATTGTGGAGTATCCCTGGCGGTTATGTAGACAGAGGTGAAATAGTCGAGAATGCTGGTAGAAGAGAAATATTAGAAGAAACAACACTAGATGTAGATATTGATAGATTGATAGGAGTATTTTCTGAGGTAAATCATCCTGTGATAGTGATTGCTTACGCTGGGTCAATAAAAGCTGGTAATCCTTTTCCCGGCCCAGAAGTGTCTGCGGTTGATTTTTTCTCAATAAGTAACCTTCCGGATTTAGCCTTTGATAGGGATAGATTGATCATTGAAGCATGGGGGAATGGTGTAGAAACTGATCAAAACACGTTGTGATCAGTTTCTTAACAATAGCATATCCAGCATTTCTTCCAATTTTCCTGGTTTTGAAGGTCCAACAAACTTCCCAACTATATAACCCTGTTTGTTAATGAAGTACTTTTCTGGAATGCCTCTTATTCCATAATTAACCAGTATTTCACCAGTACTGTCGGTTCCTGTTGGATAATCAATTGAAAATTCCTCTACAAACTCAAGTGCTCTGTCGGATTGATCCCAAACATCTATTCCAATGAATTCCACTGGTTTGCTGGAATATTCGTTGTACACCTTTGCTATATTGGGAGCTTCCTCTCTGCAAGGTGGGCACCATGACGCCCAAAATTCTATCATTACGACTTTGCCTCTTAGATCCGAGAGCCGGATTGTATCACCAAGCAACGTGGTAATTTCAAAATCTGGAGCCAATTTTGGCTGCACCACCATTTCACCGAATTCGGAATTGACTCCAGCTCCAGCTGGGACATTTTGTGTCTTCACTAACGCTATCGATAGTAAAAAAAAGAATGCCAGGATAATTGTTAGGGCAGATCCAAGTATTATATATTTGCTCATTGTATATAAACGGTAGAATTACAGGTAGATTTTGCAAGTATCAATTACGGCTTACAGACTGCCTTTCTGTTGGAATGATTCATACGAAGACAATTGTTCTAAAAGTTGTTTTCTTGTTTCAATATAATGATCGTAGGAGATTTCGTTACGTGCCAGTTGTTCTTCCAAATATACAACTGAGTCTAACAAATCCTCTTGACCTTTGCTCTGCCATTCTGTTTGCAGCCCCTTCTTATTTCTACGCAATTGATATACAACAGATAGGAAAAACAAAGCAAGGATTGTTGCCATTACTGTGGGTGCTAGCCATTTGCTTAAGGAACCGCTTTTTAGACCATTTTGTACTTTTTGTAGTAAGCTTGGCTCTGGCAAATTGTAAAAAAACACATCTACTTTAGTGCCTGTGGGTAAGTTAGATGTTTCCTTCCCATTATATTCTTTTTCCCCCAAAGTAATATCTTTCATTGTGGTTAACCCATCGGCTGTAACGAGCCCAATACTTTTTGGGATCAATATTTTGAAACTATCGGCACCAATTGGCAGGGACTGCTGAAACTGGAAGGTGCCGTCCATATAAGGGGACGTGAAAGTATATGCCAATTCATGTTTGCCAGGAGGTATTGGGGTGGTTATTGCGAATCCTAGGCCAACTTGTAATATCTGTCCACCTCTTAAACTACTTTGGACATCTAAATCTATTACATCTTCCGGTAGTGAGAATCTCAAGAATTCCATTTTGGATGCTTCCGTCATGTTTGGAATAAAAGTTAGGGACCCAACATTTTCCAGTTCAACCAATCCGATAGTCTGAATCTGTTCTATGGAGGGGTCTGCCGCTGTAATTACTAGTGTATGGGAAATTATAGATATATTTTGGAAGTTAGTGTTTGAAGAGTTGTATATTTGTATAACCACTGAATCGGTCTTTATTGGATAGTCGCTTTCGTATTTGTAAGTTACATCATCATGCTCCACTGTTATGATGTAACCGAATCCGATACCACCCGGCACTCCGTCGAAGTAAAATGATCCATCAGTACTGGTATTAGTGGTGAGCGTATCTATATTTTCTCCCAATTCAAAAACATTCAGGACGACAGATAAATCATCTGATTCGTTGGCATGAGAGGATTGGTTTTCAACAAACCCGCTTATAGGTATGAATATCGGTTCCTGAGCATAAGACGTGTGGCTTGTGCCCAAAATCAGTACTAGTGAAACTGCATTAATAAAAATAAAACGTTTGAGAACGGATAGTTGCCAAATGAAGGTCACGGTTTTCTTTCCTGATCAACTTGCACGGATTCAGTTTGTGGTCCTGAAATTTCTTGCTTAATTTTGCCTATTATTCTTTCTCGAAATGATATTAAATCGTCTCTTTGTTTCAGCAGGATGGCTGTTTCTAGTTTGCTGTCTAATATCATTTTTTCAAATTGTTCGTCATTAATAGTTCCAGAATCATGATCTGCCATAAGAGTTTCTATTTCTCGATAACTTGTTTCTATCCGCTTTTCTATATTTTGCACTTCCTCCAAAACACTTAACGTAGTGGATGCGGTATGCCTAAATTTCAGCAATGGTAACAATATGAATGATATTGTGGCCAGTGATATCAATATTATTACAAGGTTTATCATTATGATTTAAAGAAGCTAGAATTATGTTAAGTCAGGATTATCTAAATTTCTCTTTTCAGGCCACAATGTGATTACTACAGCCAAAATTAAGACGGGACCAGCTATCCACATCCATACAACTAAAGGGTTTATAAGGACCCTAAAGATCGCGTTACCATCTTCCAATACCTCTCCTGGTATAATGTACAAGTCTTCTATCAATGTACTCCTGATTGCTGCTTGAGTGGATGCCATGTTGAAGTTCGGATAGAAATCTCTACGTGGGAAATATGTGCCTAGGAATTCATTGTTTTTCATAACTCGTATTTCAGCTTTTGTTTGAGTTCTGTCTGGATTATTGATATTTTCGAACCCCACATACTCTATTGTATATTCCCCCAAGGAAAATTTTTCTCCAGGGGCCATCGGAATGTCCTTCTGCACGCCATAAAATGAGGATCCAGCCACCCCTAAACACAAAAATATTACGGCCAAATGGGCTACATAACCCCCGTATCTAGGTTTATTTCCAGCAATAAGTCTAATGAATGCTACTACTATATTTTCCCCTCTTTTCCGCCTTACCAGAGTTCCTCTAATCCATTCCTTTAATATTCCGGTGATTACGAACGCACACAAGGCGAATGCTATAAGAGGGAATACCTTTGTAACGCCAGATACAATCAACAATAAAGTTGTTGAGGATGCACCGAGGATGGGTACGTATATGGATTTTACTATATTAGCTAAAGTGGTGTGCCTCCATGGTAAGAATGGAGCTATTCCCATCAATAATATGATCATCAGAAATATGGGGCCATTTACTTGATTATAAAATGGTTGTCCTACAGTTACGGTTTGACCTTGAGTTAGTTCGGATATTAAAGGATATATGACTCCCCAAAGTGTCACAAACGCAACAGTCAAGAATAGCAAGTTGTTAACAAGGAAAGATGCCTCTCTGGACAACGCTGATTCCAGTTTACTCGAGCTTTTCATGGCATTATATCTGATGAAGAATATAGTAAAGGAAATCAAAACTGTTATTATCATGAACATGAGAAATATCCAGCCTAGCGTCGATTGGCCGAACGAATGGACTGATGGTACTGGCCCACCTCTGTTTATGAACATGCCGAACTGTGCGAATGCGAATGCTAATATAATCAATGCCATGTTCCACATTCGAAACATGCCTCTTCTTTTTTGAACCATAATGGAATGTATGAATGCTGTCATTACTATCCAAGGCATAAAACCTGCATTTTCCACTGGATCCCATGCCCAATAACCACCCCAGCCTAATATGGTATAGGCCCACCACGACCCCAGTAGTAAACCTGTCCCTAGCATCCCCCAGCATATTATTCCCCATAACCTTCCAGAATCCACCCATTGGTCCTCGATTTTTCCGGCTAGCAACGATCCCATTGCTATGGAGAAAGGAACCGAAAATGATATGAGGCCGGTCATTAACACAGGTGGATGAATGAACATGCCAGGATGAGTAAGTAAAGGGTTCATTCCTTTACCGTCAGCTGGAATAGTTTGAGATAAGGCAAACGGATTGGCAAGGAAAACCATTACACCAACGAAGAATATAAGTATTACCATTAAAACAGAGTTTATGTGAGGAACACTGTGTTGATTCTGGCTGGGTGTGAAGAAAATAGCTATTGCTGATAACACGGCTAAAGCGAATGCTATGAATAACAGTGATCCTTCGTTTCCTGCATAAATTGCAACCCAAATATACTGTTTTTCCATCGAGAGGTTACTATGCTCTGCAACATACTGAATACCAAAATTATTGGTTACAAATGCAGTGACTAAGCTTGCAGTACTAACTCCCAACAATACTGGCGTTAAGTATGTTGCATTCAATCCGCTTCTAGTTAATTGATGCGACTTATAGTAGTGTCCTGCTAAAGATGCTAAGATCGAATATGCGGCTAGGACCAGAGTCATAATTAATGTGGTGTTACCCAAGCTAGCCATATTTAGTCCTTCAGCCTTTCGCTTTTTTGTTGATCTGCAATCCGAGGTCTGTTGATCGATTTATCTATAAATCCGTCAACTTTCAGGAGATATTTATCCATGTTATTGGATTCCGATTCGTAGAGGTCTTCAAAATTCTTTTTCCTCATGGATAATATTGTTACCGCCAAAACCAAGGACCCCAAAACCAATCCTATCGGAGGTACAATCCATACAAGCAAATGCGAGCCTGACTTTGGTGGTTCTGCAAGTATTTCAACACCGTATCGATCTACAAAGTAATCTAGGATATTTTCTGTGTTTTCTCCTTGGTTTAGTTTCTGCCGTATTATTCCCCTCATCTGTTTAGCTATTAGCGTTTGAGATTGATCAATGGTTTCGCTAGGGCATACAGGGCACATCAATTTTCTGTCAATGTCTTGGGCTAGTATATTCAGGTCTCCTATATTTTCCTCAGGCTGATGGTTATTGCACCCAGTCAGTATCACCAAAACGAGGAAAGGCAACATCATTCTATAGCGAAGCTTCAGGGCTGGTCTATTAATTACTTGGGACACTTTAATGAAGGTTTCTTGATAACATTGTCATGTTTTGTGAACAATGACGTATTCTTTCTAAAAGTTTATTTGTGCGAACTTTGGTTCCGTTATTGATTATCCTCTTTAACTCTTTGGGAATCAATTAATTCTATTCCGTGCCTTACAGTATTTATCATGGTATAG
>CAZNWQ010000034.1:1325-12235 GCA_964576965.1 uncultured Dehalococcoidia bacterium | reverse complement strand
TTGGTTGCACCTCAGACGTCGCCGAGTTTTGACACCCCACCATAAACAGAACCAAACCCAACAATACACTTTTGATACTTAGTCTCATTTTCGAACACATTCCTTTACATTATTTGATTAAAACTGGCAATTCAAACACATAACATACAACTCCAACCTATGCCCAACAATCTCCCCCTCAATATCCCCTTCTATCGACTTCAATAATCGTTCCACCGTGGAATCCCTAAACTCACCAACACCACCACATTTAACACATACAGTATGGTGATGGTGGCCAAATTTAGAAACTGCGTACTTCGGCGAACCCTTTTCTGAAAACAATTTACATAGAACCCCTTCATTCATTAATAATTTAAGGGTCCTGTAAACCGTAGCTCGACCCACCCACAACAATTCATCATTAACCTGCTCAGCAGTAAATCCATCTGACTGCCGGTTTAGAAATGAAACTATCGAACGCCTGGTATCAGTAAGTCGGTAACCAGCGTCCTCCATTATTGCCAACAGATCTTCACTTTGATATTTTGTCGTCATGATACCTTGTCTCATTCAGTTTGATAATACATTAAAGTAACTTGTTTCAAAAGTCAAGTGGTTCTCAGTCTAGTAGTCGACTTTTCCGTTTATATACAAATCCCTCAAAGGTTTTGACAAGAAGCTAATCAATACGGTCAATATAAAAACCAATCCCATGACAATAAATACCGGGTTGGCTCCTATCCAATCTGCTAATGCGGCGTTTATAAGATTAAACGAAGCCATCATACCTCCTATATGCCACAGGTACACGCTCATGACCCTTCCCCTCATATAGTCTGGTGCAGACATCTGAACAACTGCACCAGAAATGGCCATGTAGGCAGCCTGAGATCCCCCCATTACAAAGCAACCTAGTAAAGCGATCTCCACGGTCGGCGCTATTCCTAGCAAAACTGAACCCAGGCCACTAAATACAGCTGTGATTAGAAGAAATCTACCTCTTAATTTGAGATTTTTTACCCCTGCTATTGCGAGAACCAAAATCAAGGCTCCTGTACCTACTGACATCATTAGATATGTAGCTCCTACCCCACCGTCAGAAAAGAAACCTTCGGAAAGAACCGGCAATAGAGATTCAAAAGACATGGTTAAACAACAGTGTAAAAAAACAGTGATCATCAATGGTAGAACCAAGGAATGACTATAAATAAACCGTAAACCTGCAAAAAAATTACCCAAAGCACTCTCGCTTTTGTCCATGGATCCATAAGATACCGTTTTGATGTTAAGAACTAATATGAAACTAAAAATGTAGAACAAGGTGCACGTAGCAAAAGCCCCAACGGGACCGAATACAGCCATCAATGGAGATACAAGAGCTGGGCCTACTAATCTAGAGCCCTGAGTCGTTGCTGCATTCAAGGATATTGCATTCAATAAATTATCTTTGGGAACTAGGTTTGGCAAAAGAGCTTGGCCTGCAGGCATCTGACTAGCTCTTGCAAAACCATTTATGAATGAAAGTACTACTATATGCCAAACCACAATAACATCCGTCACAGATAAAACCACCAAGACCGCGTTATGTGTAAATTGCACTATAAACAAAATGGCTATGAGATTTCGTCTATTGAATTTGTCAGCCATGTAACCAGCTATTGGCGGAGCCAAAAACATTGGAGCCATGGCAGTGAATGTTACTAATCCCACCCAAAGAGATGATCCAGACAAAGTGTAGACCAACCAAGCACGAGCAACTATTAAAGCCCACGCCGCTCCACCAGCAGACAGTGAGGCAAGCCATAATAATCTATAATCGCGATATTTAAGAGAATCCAGCATCTATCCACCCTTCCAATGAAAGAAGACTAAACTAATTAGATTAGATTGGGAATAGCTTTACAAAGTCAGTACATTCAAGCAGAGACTGCTGCTAGTATAATTACTCCTCCAACTGTCACTAATATTCCGGTTGTTTGAATACTGGACACTCGCTCTGCAATTAAAACCCGGGCTAAAACAATAGTAACTATCGGACTCCCTGCAGAAATTGGTGAAACTATGAAAACTGGAGCTAAGACAAAAGCAACCGCTACGCATATAAAACCAAGAGAATCCAAAATGCCAGCTATAAAAACATTCTTAATCCCCAATTCATAAGATAACCTTAGAGGAACCGCCATTCGAATGGCCCATATTCCTGTCAACAAACTGCTAACCAACATAGGGACAATAATCGCGAGAATTGGACCAAATTCCTCAACCAATGGCTTAAGGACACAGACAGCTAAACCAGTGATGAACATGCAAGCAAGGGCGTATTTTAACCCAGTTGAAGACCCGGAAATTGAAGTGTCCTTAAATGAGGTTAGTGCTATACCTAGAGTTATTATGACAACCAAGCTGAATTGTAAAAAACTAAAGTTTTCACCCAAAAATATGGCCGAAAATATTACTGCAACTACGGCAAACGCTGACGCCACAGCAGTTACAACAGAAACAGATCCTGTGGAAAGCCCTCTATAATATAAAACATAATTTAGGGTAAACAGGAATCCTACGAGAGATCCACCGATTAACAAAAAAGCAAAATCTATGTCATTATAATATCCCGCATTGATTCTATAAACTAAAATCACCATTGGGATAAATAATCCTATGACATGGACATAGAACGATGTCCTTATGGCACTCCCCAACTGGATAGTAGCAGTTCTGGCAGAGTAATCAGCTACCCCCCAACAGACCATGGCCATAAAGGCCCAAAAGACACCATAATAAATTTCCACGAATGGGATTATACATCAATAATCTATGATCTGCTAAACACAAAATTATCAGTAAATTGTCGGCTTGCATACTCGACTATTTCATCAGGGTAATTTAGAATTATACCTAGTTGATAAGAAACTATTTTGATTGACATCACCACTCTACAGTTTCCCGAAGATGTCTAAGTACGTGCAGTCCACCCATTAAATTAGAGAGGAGAATTCTACTCATGACAGACAAGACTAATGAAGACTGGGAATATGGATTAAATTTAGAGAGATTATCTGGAGAGTCGGACAGTGAATCGGTTATCTTAGGTGAAGGTGATTTCTCATACGAAGTATCTGGCAAGAATTGGGGCAAGTTACCCGATGGTTGGGTCTACAAAGAAGCGACGTCAGTAGCCATAAACTCAAAGGATGAAATATACGTTTTCAATCGAGGAACTACCCCTATGATTATCTTCGATACGGATGGAAATGTTAAAGACAGTTGGGGTGACGGAGTGTTCTCCAACCCTCACGGAGTCAGTATTGGTCCTAATGATGAAGTGTACTGCGCGGATAACGGGGACAGTTCGATCAGAAAATTCACCCCCGACGGAAAATTATTGCTTACGATAGGAACTCCAGGCAGCCCAGCGGAGAAGATGAGTGGAAACCCTTTTAATCGCCCTACGTACGTTGCCGTAGACAACCAAACAGGAGACATTTATGTAGCAGATGGTTACTCAAATGCCAAAGTACATAAGTTCACTCCAGATGGAAAACATGTTCTCTCATGGGGCGAATCTGGTACTGGAGAAGGTCAGTTCAACATAGTTCATGACATAATAATTGATAAAGATGGATGGGTTTACATAGCTGACCGAGAAAATCACAGGATACAGGTGTTCGATAAAAACGGGAATTTTCAAACCCAATGGGGCAACTTTTCCAGAGCAGCAGCAATATGTTTAGATTCCAGCCAGGGCAGAGATCTCATATACATAGGAGAATATTTCTGTGGGCTGGGGACTAATGATACCGGAACAGACCTCGGACCAAGGGTTAGTATAATCGATACAAATGGCAAACTTGTCGCTAGATTGGGACACGAATCATTTGGAGAAGAAACAGGAAGGTTCTTTTCTCCACATGGTATAGCAGTTGATTCCCACGGAGACATTTATGTTGCTGAAGTATCTTGGAGTGATTATGGCTCTCGGATGGATCCACCACGTGAATTGAGATCAATGCAAAAACTGGTGAAGATAAAATAAACCTTCTTCGAAATGGCTAACTAAATAATAATGTATGAATAGAGAGTGTAGCCTTTGAGTAGTCACATTAAGATTGTGGTAGCTCCCCAAGCATTCAAGGGAACAGCTTCGGCTTCCTTGGTTGCTAACGCGATAATTAACGCTTTAAAAAAAGCTATACCGCATGCCTTAATCATACCCGCACCAATAGCAGATGGTGGAGGAGGGACTGTCGAGGCACTAGTAACATCTAGCAACGGCAGATTGGTTAGTTCTGAAACCTTGGATCCTATAGGACGACCAATAAAAGCTACATGGGGAATCTTAGGAGACGGAACAACAGCCGTAATAGAATCTGCAGCTGCATCCGGGTTATCCCTGCTGGAACCGTCTGACTACAATCCTGAACTTACAAGTACAAAGGGAACTGGTTTGTTAGTCAAAGAGGTACTAGATAAAGGGTATCGGAATTTGCTTATAGGCTTAGGAGACAGCGCTACTAATGACGGAGGCGTTGGTTTGGGTAGAGCCTTGGGCATTATTCCAATAAACGACGCTGGCAGCGAAATCCCGGAGGGTGGAGCCGCACTTTCAACTCTCCATTCATTTGATACAAGCAACGTTCATCCTTCTCTGGCAGAACTAAAGATCACAGTTCTCTGTGACGTTAAGAATACTCTATGTGGTCCAAATGGGTCTTCACACATATTCGGACCTCAAAAAGGAGCTTCCCCTGAACAGATATACAAACTAGATCTAGCCTTGGCCAATTTTGCCGAGGTAGTAAAAACTCAATTTCACAAGGATGTGATAGATATGCCTGGTGCCGGGGCGGGAGGAGGATTGGGGGCAGGGCTTGTAGCCTTGTGTAACGCTACACTGAAACCAGGTTTTGACGTAATAAGTAAATCTATAAACTTGCCTGAAATTATTAAAGAGGCAGATGTGGTAATAACCGGAGAAGGTCGTATTGATGAATCAACTCCTGGGGGTAAAGGAGTCGCGGGCATAGCAGAGATAGCCAAATCTAATGGAGTAAAGTCAGTACTGGCCATAGTTGGGTCAAGCGATCTGGAACCGAAGAAATCTAAAGATATTGGTATAGACGGAGTGTTTCCTTTGAATCACTCTAAGGAAGATCCTATACCAAGCCCCGAACGGACTCCTAGTCTCATAGAAAAAACTACGACCCTAGCTATCAAGGCCTTGATAACCAATGAAAGGAATGTGACTCGTGATAGATAATAAACCTCGTGTATTTGTAGGACGAAGATTACCTCAAGAAATAATCGACAGACTGGAATTAAATTTTGAGGTCGATCTGTGGGATAGTGATATGCCTCCTGACAGGGAAAGTTTAATTGAACATATTTCCAAAGCTGATGGAATATTTTCATTACTAACAGAAAGAATAGATGAGGCAATCATTGAATCTAGTCCATCCCTTAAAGTTATTAGCAACATGGCCGTAGGCACAGACAATATAGACGTAGCCTCAGCCACTAGACACAACATACCGGTTGGGAATACTCCGGGAGTGCTGACTGAGACAACGGCAGATTTTGCTTTTTCTTTACTTATATCGTCATCTCGTAGGATAGTAGATGCCGACAATTACGTCAGGGCTGGCCACTGGAAAACTTGGGGACCAAGCATCTTACTAGGAAGAGACCTCTTCGGGGCTACCCTAGGAATAATCGGCTATGGTGAGATAGGACAGGCCATGGCAAGAAGAGCCACAGGATTTAATATGAAAATTCTATACAATAGAAGAACTCCTATTGAACCTATAGACGGCATAAATGCTAGCTACGCAACAGTAGACCAAATACTTCTTCAATCAGATTTCGTCTCACTTCATGTGCCCCTGACACCAGATACCAGACATATGATCGGGGCTAGGGAGTTATCCCTGATGAAAGATTCAGCTATACTGATAAACACTGCAAGAGGACCTGTGGTTGACCAACAAGCTCTTGTAGAGGCCCTTAGGGCAGGAAGACCTGAGCGAGCAGCAATAGACGTGACCAACGTTGAGCCAATAGATATGAACGACGAATTACTGTCACTGCCAAATGTTATCATAGCTCCTCATATAGCAAGCGCGAGTGTAGCAACCAGATTAAAAATGGCTAACATGGCAGTAGACAATCTGATAGCCGGTTTATCAGGTGAAAAACTTATAAACTGTGCCAACAGTGAAATATACGATAAATGAAATAAACAAACTTATACAATAAATTGAAAGGAAGTAGACAAGATGAGGAAACCAAATGTTATCAGGGAAAAACTGAATGCCGGAGAACCGACTTTAAGTACACACATACATAGTGTTTGGCCAGCTGAAATAGAAGCCTTAGGACATACAGGGCTATATGACTACGTCGAATTCGTAGCCGAATATGGATCATCCACCCTTCATGATTTTGATAATATGTGCCGGGCTGCCGAGTTATATAACATGGGAAGTATGCTCAAGATAGATCAAAGCCTGATGCCTTTTCTCGCCCAAAGAGGAATAGGAGCCGGGTACGATAGTATATTGTTTACAGATATCAGAAACCTTGAAGAGCTTAATGAATGTATAACCGCAGTTAGACCAGACCATCCGGACCACGGTGGACATTACGGAGTAGCAACTCGAAGAAATTCATACATGGGATATGGAGGAAGCCCGGAATATGTAAAAGCAATAGCAGAGATAGTCTTGTGCTTTATGATAGAGAAAAAGGGGGCACTCGATAATTTGGATGCGATTCTTGACAATCCTAATGTGGAAATGATCCAATGGGGCCCTTCAGATTATTCCATGAACACTGGTCATCCAGGTGACACAAACCACCCTGAGGTTCTAGAGGCAAAGAAGAAAACATTCCTAACAGCTATCCAAAAGGGTGTCCCGCCAAGAGCCGAAATCAACTCATCCGATCAAGTCAAAGAATACCTTGATATGGGAGTTCGACATTTCTCTGTAGGAACAGACATATCTATACTGTTCAATTTCTGGAGAAGAGAAGGAGAATTAATACTGAGGGCTCTAAAAGGCGAATAAATAGACTTGTTGTTATAAAAAAAGGAGGATCAATATGCTGGAAAGATTTCATGTACCAGAAGATTCTGCAATAAGAGTGGATCACGAGGCACTCAGAACCATGATAACCTCACTACTCAATAAAGTCGGAGTCCCTCAAGATGATGCCAAGCTTGCATCTGACGTAATTGTTACGGCTGATCTAAGAGGCGTTGACAGTCACGGTGTATCCAACATGCTTCGTAGCTACATCAGAGGATACAACGACGGAACCATAAATCCGACTCCAAAATGGTCCATTGTCAGAGAACGACCTGCCACAGCTACTATTGATTGTGACGGTGGGCTTGGTGTGGTTGTAGGACCAAAGGCAATGGATATTGCCATACAAAAAGCCAAAGAAGTCGGTGTCGGTATGGTCACAATGAAAAACAGTGGTCATATGGGCATGATATCCTACTATGCCATGCAGGCTTTGGAACATGACATGATAGGACTCTCTATGACTGCTGCGGGTCCTGGAGTATTACCTACTTTTGGAAAAGAGCCGAGAGTTGGAACCAATCCCATAGCACTCGCCGCACCAGGAGGCAAAAGTCACCCTTTTGTTTTAGACATAGCAACCAGTATCGTTGCTGCTAATAAATTGGGTTTGGCACGAAGGATCGGATCTCTAATCCCAGGTGGTTATGTTACCGATATGGAAGGCACACCAATCATGGATGAAGGACCATTACCAGATCAGTACAGAGTATTACCGGTAGGTAGCACAAGAGAATCAGGTTCTCACAAGGGATACGGATTAGCGTGCGTTGTAGAAATACTCTGTGGCATTTTGTCTGGTGGTGGTTACGCATTCATGCCAGAAAGGCTTGCAAACACATACGGCCATTATCATCACATGGTAGCCGCTTACAGCATAGATGCCTTTACAGACGTCGACTATTTTAAAGAACTCATGGATGACTGGATGCAGGGATTAAGAGATACCCCAACAGCACCAGGACACGAACGAGTTCTAGTACCAGGTGATCCGGAACACGAGACCTCTATAGAAAGATCGGAGAATGGCATACCTTTGCATACTGAAGTAATTGAATGGTTTAAAGATATAAGCAAAGAGATGGAAGTACCCTATTTACTATAAACGCAAATTGATAAAGGAGTAATTATGCGCCCAAATAAAATTAAAGAACTATGGAGACAGGGAAAGCCAGCCAGTGTAGGTTGGATTTCGTCAGGAAATACTCTCATCGCTGAGGTGCTAGCACACGCTGGGTTCGACGGAATAGTGGTTGATATGCAACACGGCATGGCATTAAACGCGGATAAAGCAGTGGCCTGTATGCAAGCAATATCTACAACCGAAACAGTTCCAATAGTAAGAGTACCGTGGAATGATCCAAAGGAAATACAAACGGTATTAGATGCTGGAGCATACGGGATAATTGTTCCTCTCGTAAATACATATGAAGAAGCAGCTCAAGCCGCTGCTGCCGCTAAATATCCCCCTGCGGGATTTAGAAGCAACGGGCCAAACAGGGCAACTTTGTACGCTGGCGGCTCAGACTATTTTGCAAGAGCCAACGACGAAATATTTGTATTAGTAATGATAGAGACTGAGGAAGGATTGGCAAACCTAGAGGAGATTGCCAAAGCTCCCGGTATAGACGGTTTCTACATAGGGCCAGCCGATCTTGCTATCGGGCTTGGCATTACCCCTGGACCCGGAATGCAGGACGATCCGAAGCACGTGGCAGCTTGCAAACGCATTCTCGAAGTAGCCCAAAATGCCGGACTGGTGGCATGCCATCATGGAGGTACCACAGCCGAAGACGCTATACGTCGATTTAAAGAAGGGTTCTTAATGGCACAATTAGGCAGTGATGTCGGTTATGTGAGAGCTGCTGCTGCTGCTGCCCTTGACGCTGTCGCTAAAAGCTAGGTAAAATTCGTAGTCTACCCAATACATATTGGGTTTCATACGATGCCGAAGTGGCGGAATGGTAGACGCGATGGTCTCAAACACCATTGGGGCGCAATCCCCGTGTCAGTTCGACTCTGACCTTCGGCACCAGAATATATTCGAATTAGAGAGAGCCCCCCTGTTGGGTTTCTCAATATCACTTGGTAATTTTTGTGGAGGTGCAAATTGTCACTTATTGAAGAAAAATTGAAGGAAATTGGACTGGAATTACCGAATCCTCCGAACCCAGCAGGAAATTATGTCCCAGCTGTAGTCACCGGTAATTTAGTTTTTCTATCGGGACAGATACCAAGAGATTCTGATGGGAATCCCATCAAAGGCGTTCTAGGTGATAACTGCACCGTAGAAGAGGGATACGAAATATCAAGAAATATAACTTTATCCATATTATCAACTCTAAAAACCGTTATCGGAGATCTGGACAAAATTAATCGATTCGTGAAACTAGTCTGTATGATAAATGCTACTCAGGATTTTATTCAGCACCCGGCCGTAGCAAATGGAGCCTCGGATATACTAGTGGCTTTGTTAGGAGAAAATGGTAAGCACGCCAGAGTAGCTGCCGGCATGGGAAGCCTGCCAGCTGGAGTTCCTGTAGAAATAGACCTGATTGTTGAACTTAAATAGAGAATGCTCAGCGATAGGAGTAAATATTGGAAATCGTTCTTAGCAGCCTACTAAATGGGGCAAAAGAGGCCCAAGGAACAGTGGTGATTATAGACGTATATAGAGCGTTCACTACTGCCGCAATAGCTTTTAGCAAGGGTGCAGAAAAGATAATCCTTGTTTCGGAGATAGACGAAGCGCTTGAACTCAAAAACAATGGTATAGGAAGTATATGCATGGGGGAAGTTGGAGGCATGCGGCCTGAAGGATTCGACTTCGGCAATTCTCCCTTTGAATTATCAAATGCCGATGTTGTTGGTAAAACTATAATCCAAAGCACTCGCGCCGGAACCGTTGGGGTAAACGCGGCTTTAAAGGCTGAAAAAATATATGCATGTTCATTGGTTATAGCAGAATCCACTGCAAAAGCTCTTATTGAAGATTCTCCAGAATTAGTAACAATAGTAGCCATGGGTTCTGAGGGGAAATTTAAAACCGATGAAGATGAACAGTGTGCACTCTATCTGAAAAATCTCCTGGAAGGGCGGACTCCTAATAAAAAGGCTGTCCAAAGTTTAGTAGATGTTGGATCAGAATCTCAAAAATACGGGGATCCATTACGACCTCACTTTGACATAAGGGATAAAGAACATGCTCTGGAAATCGACACTATTCCGTTTGCTATAACGGTAGTCAAAGAAAATGGGTTGTTAACTGCTAGGCCTAAATCAGTAAGCTAATTGCCATTAGCAGGGTTCTAAATCCAACCAATCTCGTGGATAGCTATCCTTGCCTGGAGGAGGGTTTGGAGGTAAACAATCAGGTTTGCCACCTGGTTGTGGTCTTTGTTGATCTCCGGCTGGCCCCTCTTGAGTCCCACCCTGGTTCATATTGCTCATTTCCGGTATACCTCTATAACAAAGAATAAAATATGGAAACCCAATCTCTCCAGAGCCGCTAATATTAGATGCGTGATAATGATATATTTCCTTCTCTATACCTGGAACTTTAGAAGTTATTCCATTGCACTCATCCAAGTCTCCAAGTCCTTCTACGTATTCCCAGTCATCTATACCACCATATCCATTCTTGCCTTGTTTCAAACTATAACTGGACCTCATCTCTTTGAGTTGATTATTTGAGTCGTTGCCATATGGACCATATATTGGGTACCCATCAAATGCAAATCCGATAACAGGAGATGCTTGGTCTTCTTTCAAAAAACTGACATCCCAATCCTTCCATCCCAAACCTTCGGATGCAGGATGCCAGTGAACGCAATTACCATCAAA
>CAZNWQ010000034.1:0-1315 GCA_964576965.1 uncultured Dehalococcoidia bacterium | reverse complement strand
AAAATGGTAATGAAATGTTGTGCCCGCTGAATGTGCACCACATAAGCCGAGGACTATGGGCTGTCTATCTTCTACAAAGTAATCAAAATGAAGCGCTACAGCGTCTCCACCTGGACCCTCTTCAGGGCCAAAAAATGGAACTCCATTTACAGAAATGGCTATCGCTCCCCTGTCAGGTGCATAAGTAAAAGAAGATGCAATTACTGGATCTAATGGTATTTTCCATTCATATGAAGTTTCAGCTGCACAACAACCAAGACCAGACTCATAATCATGATTGGGAATACCATTGCTTCTAATTATCGCAAACTCGTCTGTGTATTCAACATTTACAGAACATTTATAGTGCTCTGCATTAGGAGTTGTTAAATCATCCGACGTTACAATGTCGGACCCTGTACACAACCAAACGTTCTTCATATATTCAGGAACGTCTGTATTATCGTTGCCACTGGATTCAATAACTTGATCGGTTGATTCAACCTCTACAGTCGGAGTTGGCATCCGGGTTGGAAATACAGTCACAGTTGATGATGAAACTGGAACATCAGTGGGCTGTATTGATACAATGGCGGTAGGAATCGGCTCCAACTCCACAATATCCTGATTGACTTTCTCTACATCCGATGAAACCTCAATATTTGAAACATTACTATCTTCTTGTGTGACAACTTCTCCAACAGTTTCAATACTCTGCTGAGAATTACAGGCTAACGGGAATAAAACTATAAAAATAGCTATTGAAGAAATACATAAGTAATGGATTTTAGTATGTGATATTGAAAGCATTTTCATCAATGTACAAAACAAACATTAAGAAGTTGTGACAACACTAAGCCACCATTTACAGATTTCAATTCCGCCCATTTCTTGGAGGATGAAATGTCAAATCCGGATTGGCATACAAAGTACCGGCAGGCAACTCCAGACTACCGGATATATCGTTCCATGATGATTTTACATGTTCGATAATTTGATCCTGATTTGGAGAACGTCTAAAGTTTATACGGTCGGAACCAGAAGACAAGAAATACAAAGGTCCTTTATCCCTTGACATAGACTGGAATTCTTTCATATCAAAAATAGGGTCATTACCGGAAAATCCTCCAATAGATATAGCCGAAATACCTTCAATGATATATGGCGCAACTTCCCTGGCATTTAACCCGGCTAAAGTTATTCTACTTGTGTTGGATTTCTCTGACAGGAAGTTTTTAATTCTGGTGTTTTCCTGGTCTATCGGTATCGGTCTATTGTAGAAGGACTGTTGATCAGTTGAAGGATTTGGGCGAGTAAAACCGCCTGAACCTGGCAT
>CAZNWQ010000033.1:0-12517 GCA_964576965.1 uncultured Dehalococcoidia bacterium | reverse complement strand
GAGAAGCAGGATTCTTTATTTGGATAATTACTCTTGTAGCAGCGGTGGCTTCGGGCGTGGTTTTGTTCATGAGAAGAGCACAGGAGTACTAAAGATTGTAACGCTTTTGCTGTAATATCATAAGGATAAAATAGCCCCTGCGGTTCACTGCAGGGGCTATTTTAATGTGTATATGTAGATTATTATCTTGATATATAAACATAGAAAAATATGAATTGGAGGAAACAAACATTGAAACCAGTTATCAAAAATTTCAAGGATCATTCCAACCCTGTCTTAGGAACAAAAGATGGAGTCCCCACAGTAGTTTCTCTATACCACGACCACGAACCAGGAGAAAGCAGTACTCATCATGAACATGATTGGGAACATCAGGCTTTTATCACCAGGGGCTCTGGAATATTGTGGGTAGACGGAGAAGAATATCCTGTCTCTACTGGAGACTTCGTTTTGGTTCCACCAAACTCATCTCACTATTTTAAAAATACAGGAACAAGCACACTAAGCCGCGTAACTTTCAATCCTACTAGAAGTGAAGAGTTTTTATCTCCATAAAACTATCTAGCACAGTATAAAAAATACATTTACTAGCAACCCGCCTTTGTTACTTGACGTATTAGAACATATGTTCTATATTTAGCTTCCTATAATCTACAATTCAGGGAGCCTAAATTGAAATTCGCGTGTGTTCTTATTCCCAATTTCTCGTTTCACGTTGAGGCTCAAAGGCGAGACTATATTAACAATGAGCCAACTGTAATTGTCACAACTATAGGATCCCAACAAATAGTTACGGGTGTTTCACCTAATCTTACTGAAAACATGCTGGGCAATTTACTCAGCTATGCTCTCGCCAAAGCCGGCAGCGCTCAAGTGATCCAATCTGACGAGCCAAAATATAGGTATCATTGGAACAAAATTCTTGATGATTTGATGCAGAAGAGTCCATTAGTAGAAGATGCAAAACTGGGAATAGCATATATAGGACTCAAGGGCATGGAATCTCTATACCGCGGAGATGCGCAATTCATCGCTGCATTGGAAAAAATTATTCCTTCGCATTTTCCTGTGTACTTCGGCATAGCAGAAAGTAAATTCGTTGCATATCTGGCAGCGCTTTCTGCTAATAACAGAAGTGGGTTCAAAGCCCCGAAGAACAACCGCACATTCATTGCAAAATTCCCTGTAGATGTATTGCCCTTAAACACTTCTACAATCGCACGTCTTCATAGTTTTGGTTTAAATACACTTGGAGATGTTTCCTCGTTATCTATAAACGCGATACAGGCACAATTTCCATACGATGGTAAAAAACTATGGCATTTTGTAAATGGCAGAGAAATAACTAATTTCAATCCACGTCATTACGAAGAAGCAATCAATGAAACAATCGTATTTGCAGATCCCATAAATGATATGAGGGCAATGATTGTAGGCACTGACTTACTTGTTGAGAAAGCATTCTTAAATACCAGCTTAAAAGGCAGATTCGTACGCTTGATAATTTTAGAGGCTCAAATTTACCGACAATCCAACTGGCACATTAGATGTACATTCAAAGATCCTGTAGGAAGTGCTAATAGAGCCTTGCCACGTATCTACACTTTGCTAAATAACGCAAAGCTTCCTGGTCCAATAGAGGGGCTCAGTTTATCACTAAAATGTCTGACCAAAGAAACATCTAAACAAATAAATCTTCTTCCAGAAGTAAGAAGAAAAGAACAAATAACAGACACAGTCAGGCAGTTGGACGTGGTGCTTGGTGATGAAGCACCAATTTTTTATATCAAGGAGATTGAACCATGGTCTCGTATACCAGAAAGAAGACGAATGCTAGTACCAGTCGCCCGTTAAATGCACCCAATGATATAAAAGTTACCACTGACTTAAATGATCTACCCAATGGAATGAAAATCCTCGGACTACATCAACCGGTAAAAGAAATACAAGACAGATGGCGCATAGATGACGAATGGTGGCGTGAAAAACCAATATCAAGAATGTATTATAAGTGTCTTCTCAAAAACTTTGCCGTTGTAATTCTATTTCAGGATCTGATTACCAGAGAATGGTACAAACAATCAGCATAGTCTAATGAGTTTATATAAATATGCTGAACTGCACTGCCATAGTCATTTCTCATTCAAAGAAGGTACTTCTTCGGCAGATCAACTTATTACCAGAGCCAAAACCCTTGGATACAAGGCTCTTGCATTAACTGATCACGATAATTTGAGTGGAGCTATGAAGTTTGCTCAAATAAGCCGTTCGGTAGAATTTCACGGAATAATCGGCGCCGAGATAACATTGACCGGAGGCTATCATCTAACTACTCTTGCAGAAACTTTTGAGGGCTATTCGAACATTTGCCATCTTCTTTCCTTGTCACATGTTTTCGCAGACCAAAGAAGCAAACCAGAGCTAGACCCTAAGCTATTTAGAGAACATTCTAAAGGTATAATTGCAATGTCAGGTTGCAAAATGGGTGAAATACCATATTTAATAAATCTCGGAAAATATAACAAGGCCATGGAACGAGCAAAATGGTATAAGGAAATATTCGGTGTAAAAAATTTCTACATAGAATTGCAACAAAATCTTGTGCTTGGAGATACATATCGTAATCAAAAACTCAGGGAATTGGCAAAAGTATTAAACCTTGAAGTTGTAGCAACAAATAATGTTCATTATCATATTCGTGAATACTCACAACTCCAAGATTGTTTGGTGTCTATAGATTTAAACAAATCTCTCGAAAGCACTCATTCACAAAGAAGAACCAACAGCGAGTATTTTCTAAAATCACCTGAAGAGATGATTGCCCTTTTCGAAGATTGTCCTGAAGCTATTACTAACACTATTCGCATAGCAGAAAGATGCATCTTTGATATAACAAAAGATCTCGATTACAACTTCCCAGAATACATGCCTCCAAACGGATACACTCCAGAAAGTTATCTGCGCGCTTTATGTGATGAGGCAGCAATTAGAAGATACGGATACATTACCCCAGAAGTTCTTAGCAGATTAGAGGAAGAGTTTAACCTTATAAACAAACATAGTTTGGCTGGATTTCTGTTGTATTACTACGACATAGTTCAACTCGCCAGAAAAGTAATGATAGGCCTCGAGCTTACAGATCCAGAAATACCTCTTGAAGAAAGACCCCCTGGTCGCAGTAGAGGATCGTCAGTTGCTCTTCTTGTGGGATACCTTATCGGATTAAGCCACATTGACCCATTGCAATACAAGCTTTCACTTGAAAGATTTCTTCCAGATGATCTAGTAGAAGTCGCTTTAGACATAGATTTAGATTTTCCAAGAAACATTCGAGAGGAATTGATTCTTGCAATCCATAGAGAGTGGGGATGGGACCATGCGGCCCTAACCGGCATGGTAAACACCTATAAAATGCGTGGGGCTGTTAGAGATTTGGGGAAGGTATTAGATATTCCTGGTGATCAAATAGACATAATTGCCAAAAAATTACCCCATTTAAGTGCTGATCATATTGAACAGACATTTGATGGCCTGAAAGAATTTCGCAATAAAACTGATCATAGTGGATGGAAGGATTTAATCAGACTTGCACCTCAACTTGACGGTGTTCCTCGTTATATAGCTCAACATCCCGGCGGTATGATTATCAGTTCACTGGCACTATCAGGCATTGTTCCGATACAAAAAGCCGGTATAGATGGTAGATACATCATACAATGGGACAAGGATGATATTGATGCAGCATCAATGGTAAAAATAGACTTTCTTGCTCTTGGAGCATTATCTCAGCTGCAAGACATACTTAAACTTATTGAAGAGAGAACAGGTTATTCAATAGACATATCGCGCATACCACACGAAGATTCTAGAGTTTATGACATGCTGGCTCTCGGAGATACAGTGGGAATCTTCCAGGTGGAAAGTGCTGCTCAAATGCAGACCATAACTCGTATAAAACCGAGGAATTTGCAGGACATGGCATATGAAGTTGCATGCGTAAGACCTGGGGTTGGATTACATGATGGCGTTAGACACTTTATTCGTCGTCGTAACGGAAAAGAACCAGTAACCTATGATCATTTTCTCGAACGTCGTGCCTTAGAAAGAACTCTTGGCATAATTTTGTATCAAGACCAAATTAATCAGCTAGCCATAGATGTTGGTGATTTTAGCCCTTTCGAAGCAGATCAAATGCGTAGAGCACTAGGCAGGAAAAATTCAGAGAAACTCCTGGATTCTTACAGAGAAAAATTTATTTCTGGAGCACAATCAAAGGGACTTAACAATAAAACAGCCACGAAAATATTCAGTAAGTTCAATGGTCATTATATGTTTCCAGAAGCTCATGCTGTTGCTTTTGGTGTCACTAGCTATCAATTATCGTGGTTGAAATATCATTATCCTATTGAATTTATAACAGCCCTATTCAACCAACAACCTATGGGGTTTTGGGGACTTGAGACTCTAAAAGAAGATGCCAAACATCACGGCATAAAAATCCTCAACCCAGACATAAACGTCAGTTTAAAGGAATCTACCATTGAAGGTGATTCTATACGTTTGGGAATCCCCAGTGTGCAAAACCTTGGAAATTCAATGACTAAAAAAATAATATCTGAAAGAGAAAATGGGGGATTCTATAAATCGTTAGGAGATTTCATGACGCGAACCGGCTGCAAACGAGAATCTATCGAAAGTCTTATAAAATCTGGCGCATTCGATTCTATAAAAAGTGACAGGAGATCTCTTCTATGGGAAACTGGTCTAAGATACAGACCGCATTCTAAACAACTTGTTTTAGATTTTCCGGTCAAACAGGATATGGTTTCACTTCCGAAACTAACTAACTGGGAAATGATGTTGTCGGAATACAATGCTCTAAACCTTTATCCTAAAGGTCATTTTATGGAAATGATAAGACCATTATTGGATCCTGACATTCTATCTGGTAAACAAGTTAAGAAAGAGAAAGATGGACAGCCAGTTAAGGTAGCAGGCATTGTTGCAAGGCCATTACAACATCCTCTTTCAAGTGCGTATTTCATCACACTGGAAGATGAATTTGGTTTTATTCCACTCATAATTTGGCCCAAAGTTTACGAGCAATATAAAAGTAAACTACATGAACCAATCATACTTATTGACGGAGTGATCTCGAGAAGAGAAGGGTTATTCAATGTGGTAGTTAAAAAAGCTTGGGCATTAGACAAATATTTTGACGATTATGATATGTCGAAAAGATCGCTCAAATTGCCCAGACCTACATTTAGATGACAAATGCGCACATTATAATATCCAATATATCAAACTGTTAAGATGGTAATGTAAGGGTGAACAATGCTCCACCTTCAGAATGATTATCTGCAGATAAATCACCACCATGTGCTAAAGCTATCTCCAAAGCAATCGATAATCCCAAACCACTACCTCCAGTGTTTCTGTTTCTAGATTGATCATCTCTAGCAAAT
Organism: uncultured Dehalococcoidia bacterium; assembly: GCA_964576965.1. GTDB lineage: Bacteria > Chloroflexota > Dehalococcoidia > Lucifugimonadales > UBA2985 > VFHP01. The sequence goes on along the minus strand of CAZNWQ010000033.1, from coordinate 7,049 downwards.
CTTTCAAATATATGTGGTAAAAAATAAGGCGAAATACCAGTACCCGTATCTCTAACGGAAACTTCAACCACCTCAACACTTTGATTCAATGAAATCTCTATGAAACCACCTTCGGAAGTGTATCTGGAGGCATTAGATATAAGATTCTGCAATATCTGCCTTATCCTAAGAGGATCTAAAGACACTGGTTTCGGAGCACTGCCTTTTACCAGTAGAGATATCCCTATCTCGTCTAGGTACGGTTTGTTTGCAGCAGAAATCTGATCCACTATATCTTCCATAACCACCGGAAATTTATCTATTTTAAGCAGACCTTCATCTGCTAGAGACAATTGTTGCAAATCATCTATTAAACTTGATACTTGCTCTATCTGAGAATTGATAGAATCTAATGTTTTATCAGAAAACTTCTCTATTCCATCTGAAATCGCCTCAATATGACTCCTAATGTTTGTGAGAGGAGATCTGATTTCATGTGATATATCGGACATAAATTTTCTGCGTCTCTCTGCCACTCCTGCCAATTCTTCAGCCATGTTATCGAACGAAGCAGCAAATCTATCTATTTCATCTGACCCTTGAGGATACACTCTTGCGCTGAGATCTCCTTCACTTATCTTCCTTGCTACTGTAGTCAAAGACTCCAAAGGTCTGGCTATTTTCCTAGAAAACCAAAGCGTGGATCCAAAAACAACAAAGACACCAAGCAAACCTACTCCAGACAGGTAAAACCACGGTAAATAAGATTTATCATCCACCCCAACATAAACTGCCATGGGGTCAGGGAATGTTTTTCTTTTGCCATCTTCCAAAGCAGATGGAATACTAAAAAAACAACCTCTACTTGCAGATACGTCTCCCTTTTTCTGGATCTTTGGAAATACTCTTATTATGCCTTCCGCATTCCTGTTAACGGTATATTCTACCCCGGCCTCTTTTAAACAATTAGCCATGGCCCTGTTCAACTTTGTAATTTGTTCTAGCTGACCTATTTCTTCGGAAGTTGAACTGAATAATGGATTACTCGGATCTATAAGCCCAATGCCAACTAAATTATCACTTTTATCATCTGGCATCGTATCAACTACTACAGATCCTTCTTTAGAGGCTAATACGATACGGATTGACCATTTTTCAGAAAGATTCTTAGCCGTCCTGTCAACTCTCGACCAATTACCATCTTCTATTACCAGCGCAGACAGAGTATTGAGAATTTCAGAGCGAATCTGGAATTGCTCGTCAACTTTGCTCAAAGGATCATTAAATCTGATAATCAAACTAACAGACCCTGTCAACAGAACAGACAATAATATGAGCACTGTACCTGCAACAATTATCTGGTTCCTGAGACTGTTAGGCATCAATCACCCTGTAACCCACCCCATAAACTGTTTCTATAAATCTAGGTTCTTTCGGGTCATCTCCTAATTTTTCTCTTAAATTGCCCATGTGGGCATCGACAGTACGATCTAACCCCTGATAGTCAAAACCGAACGCGAGTTCCAGTAATTGTGATCTAGGGAAAACTCTTCCTGGTTCAGCAATAATGACCGCCAATATCTCAAATTCTCTAGCAGACAATACAACCTCTCTCCCGTCCACTTTCACCTGATGCCTTGCTATATCTACTTCAAGTCCAGGCACACCCATCAGGGTGATTCTTTTATCAACCCTTTTGTATCGATTGATCAAGGATCCTATTCTAGCAACAAGTTCTCTCGGTCTGTAAGGCTTGGCAATATAGTCATCGGCTCCCACACCAAAGCCCTCCAATGTAGCCTCTTCCGAACCCAAAGCAGTAACCATGATTACCGGTACATCCTTCTGTTTTTTTATCTCTCGACAAATATCTATACCATTTATGCCCGGCAACATTACATCCAAAACAACCAAATCCAGTGAGTTCTTCAACGCCTGTTCCAGTCCTGAAACACCATCTCTAGATAATAAAACCGCATAATCCGCGGATTCTAAATAGTTCCTGATTATATTAGCCTGTTCAAAATCGTCTTCAACAACAAGAATCGTCTTGATTTCATCTGACATTCTTGGTTCTTTTTCTTCATCTTTGTACATCTGAACACACTCTCTCTTAATCTTCTTAACACAAGGTTTCCCAAACCATTGATTGGTTTGGGAAACCTATGCCAGAGAAGGAGTTTGCCGCTACTTTTGTAATGTTAATTTATCATTTTACTAATTCTGGGCAATTATATTTATACGCCTTGGTAAACAGCATTGTTCGCATTATTGCTCTGTCCGTTACCACCACCATGGCCAAATTTTGGACCCCTGAATTTACCACCCGAATCCACGATTTCTTCAAATTTAGCCAGTTTTTCAGCTGCTTCCTCCGCTGTTATCTTCCCATCAATTACAGCTGTATTAAGCCTGTCTTGCAAACCGGCTCTCTTTTCATTGATTCTCTCTTCGAACTTAGCCAGTTTTTCAGCTGCCTCCTCCCCCGTTATCTTCCCATCAGCTACAGCCGTATTAAGCCTATCCTGTAGAGCATCTCTACCTATAAATCCAGCCTTATGACCTTTCCCGCCGTTTTTGAACTTACCACCGGAAACAACCCAATCTTCGAACTTGGTCAACTTTTCGGCCGCCTGTTCCTCCGTTATCTTTCCTTCAGATACAGCTGTATTAAGCCTGTCTTGCAAACCGGCTCTCTTTTCATTGATTCTCTCTTCGAACTTAGCCAGTTTTTCAGCTGCCTCCTCCCCCGTTATCTTCCCATCAGCTACAGCCGTATTAAGCCTATCCTGTAGAGCATCTCTACCTATAAATGTAAACTTCTTTGGGCCACGCTCATCAAATCTATTGATTCTTTCAGCTGCTTCCCCCTCCGTGATTTTCCCTTCGTTAACAGCAGAATTAAGCCTGGACTGCATCTTCTCTTTCATGTTACTCAATCTTTCCTGTAACCTAGCCAACTTCTCAGTTGCTTCCTCCGCTGTTATCTTTCCCTCGGATACAGCTGTATTAAGCCTGTCTTGCACTCTCTCCTGAAAAGTGCCAGACGATGTGTTGCCAGTGTCAGCAAATGTTACTCCTGTCGAAAAAACAGTTGCTGCCAATAACACCAAAACCGAAATCTGCATCATCCACCTTTTTCTCATATCTAACCTCCTCGCACTCAATATAATTGTTCCTTAACTCAGGATATCGGTCAACTGCATATTACCGTGAAGTTTTGAAGAACTTGTGAAGATGTTGTTAAAAAGTATAGAATTTTGCGAAGGCATACACAGATTATGAAAATGGACGATAAGAAAAATAAAACCCGCACTAGCACTAGAGGTACTAAGACCAATTCCTTCGGATCCAAGGGGCGCTCCTCTCACGATTCAAGCGACTTTTACTCTGGTAAAATCTACGACGGCATACCCAACGAAGAATCCAAGGAATATAAAGAAAACCCTATTAACAATAACTACTTAAATAAAATATTCTGTAAATCAAGCGAGAAAATGGATGAGATACCAGACAATAGTGTTCACCTGGTAATAACTTCACCCCCTTATAACGTTGGCAAAGTATATGACGAAGATCTTAACCTGGATGAATACAGATCGTTCTTAAGCAAGATAATGACAGAGATCTATAGAGTTTTGGTGCCTGGAGGAAGATTCTGTCTTAATCTCGCGAACTTAGGTAGAAAGCCTTACATCCCTTTAGAGTCTTACATTACACAAGACCTGCTATCAAAAGGATTCTTAATGCGTGGACAAATAATCTGGGATAAGGCATCGAGCTCGTCTGGATCTACAGCATGGGGAAGCTGGATTTCAGCTACTAATCCTACCCTTAGAGATATTCACGAATATATACTTGTGTTTTCAAAGAACAATTTTTCAAGACCTAAAGTATCTGGTAGAGAATCCACCATATCCAAATCTGACTTTTTGGAATTGACAAAAAGCATCTGGAGATTCCCGACGGAATCAGCTAGTAAAATCGGCCATCCGGCTCCATTTCCAGTTGAACTAGCGAGAAGATGTATTCAACTCTATACGTATTCTAATGAAATAGTTCTAGACCCGTTTATGGGATCCGGCACCACAGCCGTGGCTTCCATATTATCAAATAGACAATATCTGGGATATGAAACAAATCAGGAATACGTTGATCTATCGTTGAATCGTCTATCTCAATTGTAACCGGTTCGCTTGACTGAAAATGCTATATTGAGTACACTTATTTGACTCCTAAAACTCCCTTTATTGTACACAGATCAGTTCACCAATGAATTACGGAGGTTCAACATGACGACAGTCAGCAACAAACAAGATCTAGCACTAATGGCACATCTCCTGCGTAGAGCAGGCTTCGGTGCAACCCCGGCAGAATTAGACAGGGCAATGGACATTGGTTATGACAGAACGGTAGACGAATTGCTCAACCCAGATCATGACGATAATATCCCGTTTGACAAGATAAGGCGATGGAGAAAAGATTATTCAGACCTGAGAGGCCCTGGTGGCGCCCCGGGTGGCATATGGATGTATAGACTCATAATGACAGATACTCCGCTCAGGGAAAAGATGTGCCTATTCTGGCACAGACTTTTCGCGACGGGTCACACCAAACTTATACAAGGGCGACCGGTAGTTAGACAAATCGATATGTTCCGAAAACACGGCATGGGAAGCTTCGACAACATCCTAGTTGAGTTATCTAAAGATCCCGCTATGATTATGTGGCTCGATAATCAAGATAATCATGCAACCAACATAAATGAAAATTATGGTAGAGAGATATTGGAACTATTCTCCATGGGTGTAGGTAACTACACTGAAGATGACATCAAAGAAACCGCTCGTGCTTTCACTGGCTGGAGTATTGTAAATCCAATCTATAACTCCATTAAAATGAATAATAACGTTATGAGGCCGTTCGGATATCTATCCTGGCAATTTCAATATAACGACGACGACCATGACCACGGAGAAAAGACTATACTGGGCGAAACAGGCAATTGGAATGGAGAAGACGCAGTTAGGATAATATGCAAGAACGAGGCGACGGCAAGATTTCTGGCACGTCATCTCTATCACTTTTTCGTAGCCGATGAACCTCCAGTTCCTGCCTGGCCTATGGTTGAACCTCGTGACCCAGAAGCTATAGACACTCTGGTCAATGCTTACTTCGAAAGTGGCCATGATGTCAAAGCCATGCTGGAGACAATATTCAAGTCAGATTTCTTCAAAGCGGAGTCTGTAAGATACGCTCGTATAAAAAGTCCGGCCGAGATGGTAGTTGGGACAATGCGCCTTGCTGGACCAGTTGATCCACTGTCGAATGAGCCAAATCAGGCCATCGACGCGTGTGCAAACATGGGACAGTCTCTGTTACGACCTCCAAGCGTAGAAGGGTGGCAAGGAGGCACAGACTGGATAAATACCGGAGCGTATGTTGAAAGAGTAAACTTTGCAGGTAAGGTCCTTAAAAACACTGACAAATCCGGTATAAGAGACTTGATCAACCGAATAAAAGCAAAATCCGCTTCCTCTGTTATGAACTCAGATGAATTTGTAGATAATTGCCTTGAGGTTCTTGGTCCGCTAGAAGTTACAGAAGGCACATCCAGAGGGCTTAAAGATTACGCTTCAAAATATGGCGACTTGTCTTGGTCAGATGACGAGTCCTCTAAAGAGTTCGATAAAGCGGCTGGATCCATTCTTCAACTGATAGTATCTGGTCACGAATACCAAATGGCATAATCAATCTTCCTAATAGGAGATAAGAATGACTACGACTAATTTTGAACTTAAGTACATAACAAATGTAGGATTTTCGTCAGACCAGGGTGGAAGGTCATTTCAAAAACCTGGCTGTTTTGCTATACGGAAATCAGATGGGCGCATTTTTGTAGGTAGCAGAGGGCCGGCGGCAGGTCCAAATGTGGGTCTACAAATGGTATCTGTAGACCATGACTGGTTTGGTAAGATGAGTGAAATTGGTAGCGGCGAAGGTCAGATGATAGAACCCAGCGGTTTGGCACTTGACCAGAAAGAAAACATCTACGTGGCTGATGAAAGCCTACACAGAGTATCGGTTTTTGACAGAGATGGGGAATTCTTAATGTGCTGGGGAGAGAAGGGAACGGAACCAGGTCAGTTCGAAGCTCCCGCAGGACTACTCATTCTAGACGAAAAACTCTATGTGGTGGATGCAAGAAATCACCGGATACAAATTTTCTCTACTTCTGGGGAATTCTTATCGGAATGGGGATCCGAAGGCTCAAAAGATGGTGAGTTTAGTTACCCTTGGGGTATAACCAGTGACACAAATGGTGACATATACGTTGCAGACTGGGGTAACGACAGGATACAAAAGTTTAAATCTGAAGGCGAACATATCGCCAGTTACGGAAAATCAGGATCTGGAGAAGGTCAGTTCAATAGACCTGCTGACATAGCCGTCGCAACTGATGGCAAAATGTACGTTGCAGACTGGGGTAATCAGCGACTACAAGTATTAGATAAAGACGGCTCTTTCATTACATTAAACAAAGGGGAGGCAGTGGAGCATAATCCTTGGATAGTTGAATATTTCGATGCGGTACAGGATGAAAAAAAAGCCAGAGAAACATTCGTTCGTTACTTCGAAGTAGATACTGACGATCCGCACGAAATATCGGCCCGCTTAGAACCCTATTTCTGGGATCCTTGCAATGTTTTATTGGACGATAGCGATCGGGTCTATGTACTCGAAAGTGTCAGACATAGATTTCAGGTTTTTCAAATAAGCTAGACTAAATATATTTCTAACAGGAGGGATTACATGGGCGAAAAGAAGTTAGTGGCAGTACAATTATCTGGTGGTAACGATTACCTAAATTGCATAATACCCTACGACAATCCTCTTTATGTTGATAACAGACAACATGTGCGTGTTACCGAAGACAGGGTCTTAGACATGGGTGGTGGACTAGGGATGAATCCTGTTATGAGTGGTATAAAAGAACTGTACGATGAAGGTAAAGTCGCAATAATACATGGAGTGGGTTATCCGGATTCCAGTAGATCACATTTCCGGTC
>CAZNWQ010000032.1:0-12564 GCA_964576965.1 uncultured Dehalococcoidia bacterium | reverse complement strand
AGAAAAAGGATTATGTGTAGAATCCCATCGGTTATCTTCAGGTTTCCATTCTAACAAAGGGAAATCGATAACAAACGAGAATGCCAAAGTATTTGGATCTGCGAGTCCTAGTCTTTTCCCCATTTCATTCCTGCACTGACTTAGTACAAGGTTAACAACCTTGGGATCTCCAGCTATGATAAGCATGAGGTCCCCTCGTTCCGCTCCCAATTTTTCTGCTATGTTTGTAACCTCTGTTGGTGTCAGATACCTGGCCGCAGGTGATTTAATATCATTTTCCGACAGTTCTTGTATCCCCAGACCCGGGTCACCTTCTATGGAAATAGTGATTAGACCAGAGGCTCCTCGCTCCTTGGCAAAGTTTATTAGATCATCTAACTCTCTCCGGGTGTAGTCGCCACATCTAGGGGCCGCAAATCCCTTGATTGCTCCGCCATTCTTTATTACATTTGAAAACACTTGAAACTGGGTTGATTGTAATTGATCCGCAATATCATTTAATTCCAATGCAAATCTTAAGTCTGGTTTGTCAGTGCCAAACCGCTCCATAACTTCTTGATATGTTAATTTAGGAAACGGTTCTATTAACGTTTTTTCTGGCGCAACTATTTTGGTGAGTTCAGTGAATAGTTGTTCCATCAATACCAGTACATCGTTTTCATCTACGAAACCCATTTCCAGATCCAGTTGTGTAAATTCAGGCTGCCTGTCTGCTCTTAAGTCTTCGTCTCTGAAACAACGTGCTATTTGGAAATACTTTTCTATTCCACCCATAACTAACAGTTGCTTCATTTGTTGCGGTGATTGAGGCAGGGCATAAAAATGACCGGGATGAATTCTACTGGGAACTAGGTAATCTCTCGCTCCTTCTGGAGTGCTTCTTGTAAGGATTGGCGTTTCAACCTCAATAAAACCGCTACTATCCAAAAAGTCTCTTATAAATTTAACTAATACATGCCGTTTGATAAGATTTTCCTTGAGGCCTTTTCGTCTAATGTCTAGATACCTGTGTTTTAGTCGGATTATCTCGTCAGTAGAGTCCGAATCCTCTTCTATGCTGAATGGAGGTGTCTTGGAAGTGTTCAGTATATTCGACGTGGTGACGACTACTTCAATCTCGCCGGTACTCATAGCCTCATTGGTCGTACCTTCTGGTCTGGCAGTTACGGTTCCAATTATATTTAGAACCCATTCATTTCGTATATCTTGAGCCAAGTCGTGTGCTTCTGAATTTGTTTCGGGATTGAATACAACTTGCACTATCCCAGTCCAATCTCTGAGGTCTATAAAGATCAGGCCACCATGATCTCTCCTGCGGTGAACCCAACCGGCGATTTGGACTTGTTGCCCTAAAAGTTCACTATTAATTGTTCCACAGTCATAGGATTTGAACACTTTATGCACCTTTCTTGTGCTTTAACATCTATTCCAACGGCGTATTATTATAGGTTAGGATATAGACGCGTGCAAGAACAGAATGGGATAGGCTGTTTCTTTAAACAATTTCTGGTTAATGATTTGGATGTTGTGTTATTCAGTGAACGCATTTTATCTTGACAATGAATTAACCCTGAAGTAACATCAAATTCGCTTTATCGATAATACATTTCAGGCGTGCAGTTGAGCTTGCATGGAGTTTCGCAAGCTTTGTTTCTACATCTTGTCTGTATAATACATATTAGGAAAATCTTGAAGTGAGTTATGCAAAAGGTCTTTTCTGTAAAGAATGCGGGCGAGATTACCCTATTGAGCCCATAAATGTCTGTGACTTCTGTTTCGGGCCTCTGGAAGTCACTTATGACTACGAATCTATCGCAAATAACATAAGTAGGGACAAAATTGTAAAAGGTCCTCATAGCATGTGGCGTTATTCTGACTTCTTGCCTGTGGATACAGAAAATGCAGTGGATATTAATGCCGGATTTACTCCTCTAATTAAATCTGAAAACATGGGTAAATCTCTGGGATTAGAGAATCTCTATTTTAAAAATGATTCAGTTAACCCGTCATTTTCGTTTAAAGACAGGGTAGTAGCGGTTGCAAGCACCAAGGCCAAAGAATTTGGATTTGACACTCTTGCTTGTGCTTCTACTGGTAACTTGGCAGGAAGTGTGGCTGCCCACGCTGCCAGATCTGGAATGAGATCCTTTGTGTTCATTCCTGCAGACCTTGAAGTGGGTAAAATTGTTGGGGCTGCTATTTACGGCACTACTTTGGTGGCAGTAGACGGAAGCTATGACGACGTCAATCGTTTGTGTAGTGAACTTTCAGATACCTACAACTGGGCTTTCGTTAATATAAACATGCGACCGTATTATTCTGAAGGAAGTAAAACCTTAGGTTTTGAAGTTTCCGAACAACTGGGGTGGAAAGCGCCTGATAATTGTATAGTGCCGGGTGCTTCTGGTTCTCTCTTTACTAAAATTTGGAAAGGGATGAATGAATTCGCAGCAGCAGGTCTTATTGATACTCCAAATACGAAAATGTTTATCGGTCAAGCGGAAGGATGCTCTCCGATAATATCTGCGTATGATGCCAAAGATTTTGCTATAAGGCCTGTTAAGCCAGACACCATAGCAAAATCCTTGGCGATAGGTAATCCAGCAGATGGATATTTTGCCCTGAAAGTTATTGAGGAAACTCATGGTGGGGGCTACGCTGTTCCTGAGGAGGATATAGCTGAAGGCATAAAGGATTTGGCGGAAATGGAAGGCATTTTTACTGAACCTGCTGGTGGTGTGGTAATAGCAACGTTGAAACATCTGGCGCTTACTGGACAAATAAAACCTGAAGAAACTACTGTAGCGTTCATAACTGGAAATGGATACAAAACTAGAGAAGTCGTCGAACATGTGGCTAATCCAGTTTTGATAAAACCAACATTTGCTTCCTTTGAAGAAGCAATAGGTGTTAGACTCTAATATAGATATTGTTGACGGGAGTTTAGTTATGGCGAAACGTCGTGCAAGATTTACATTTCCCACTGGTCTTATTACAGAACCAGTTATATTCAATCTAGGTCGGGACTTCGATGTAGTAACAAATATTAGAAGAGCCGACGTGCGTGAGGACGTAGGCTGGGTTGTATTAGAGATTGAGGGCGATGAGGATGAAATTGACAGAGGTTTGGAATGGGTTAAGAGTATGGGAGTTAGGGTTGACCCGGTGACTGGAGATGTAGTAGATAGTATATAGTTAGTTTTGAGTTGTTAAAGCAAGAGGAGGCTAAAATGAGTGTAGAAGTTAGAATTCCAACACCTTTACGCCGCGTGACCAACGGGCAAGAAAAGGCTTCAGTGGAAGGCAAAAATCTGATTGAGATTATCGATGCTTTGGAAGCACAACATCCAGGAATCAAGGAAAGAATGTGTGACGAGGACGGTTCTTTGAGGCATTTCGTTAACATTTATGTTAATGGAGAAGATGTTAGATTTTTGAATGGACTTGAAACAGAAATCAATACAGGTGATGAAGTTAGTATTGTTCCTGCAGTAGCAGGTGGTTTCTAAGGCAGGAAAAATCTAACTCAACCCTCGTTAAGGCTATTTGATATTGTCGGAATATAAGCGGTTTTGCCACTTCTTTTTTTGTTCAAGGCGGATATGTTCGTTCGTAGGTTGATACGCCAATAGAAATTCCTGCTTGAATCTATCGAATGTACCTGCATTTATATGGTTTCGGATTTGTTCCATTAAACACATTATGTATCTTAGATTATGTATGGTTGCCAAGCGATATCCAAGTAACTCTTTGGCTTTGAATAGGTGGTTCAAATATGCGATGGAATACCTAGAGCATGTGTAACAGTCACAGGATTCCTCAATTGGGTCACTTGCATATCGGTATTTTGATCTATTCACATTTACACGGCCATTTTTGGTGAAGAGGGATCCGTTACGGGCTACTCTTGTGGGTAAAACACAGTCGAATAAATCTATTCCATAGTCCACACAGTTAACTATGTCTTCTGGAGATCCAACTCCCATTAAGTATCTTGGTTTTTCTTCCGGCAACACTATGCTGGTTACTGAAACTGTTTTGTACATGTCGTCTTTGGACTCTCCGACACTGAGACCACCAATGGCATATCCATCGAAATCAATTTCGGTTAGAGTCCTCGCAGATTCCAGCCTTAATTCATGGTCTATTCCACCTTGAACTATTGCAAAAACAGATTGATCTGTACTAGTTTTAACCGCTTTTGATCTGATTGCCCAGTTGTGTGTTCTTTCCATTGCAGCTCTTGTATGCAGATAATCACTTTGTGGTGAGATGCAGTGGTCAAGTACCATTGCAATGTCAACACCCAATTTCGCTTGATGTTCGATGACAAGTTCAGGTGTCATGAAAATCTGTTTGCCGTCTATATGAGACTTGAATGTGACTCCTTCCTTCGATATTTTGGAGAGTTTAGAAAGGCTTAGTGTTTGGAATCCACCACTGTCTGTCAGTATTGGTGAATCCCAATTCATGAATTTATGCAATCCACCTAATTCTGATATTGTATTTATGCCGGGTCTTAGCATCAGATGATATACGTTGGATAAAATTATAGATGCCCCCAACTCTATAAGATCTTCTGATGAAAGAGATTTCACGGAACCCTGAGTCGCAACTGGCATGAATGTTGGTGTTGGAATGGGTCCGTGCTTAGTCGTGAATATGCCTGTACGAGCATTTCCACATCTACTCTGTATTTCGAATCTATCGCTCATGTTTTATTTGATATATTATAGTTTAGAATGAAAAGTTGGCAAACCCGGACATTTAATACGAGGTAATATCTAATGAAACCTTATTATCCTGTTTTCTTGGATTTAAACGCAAGATCTTGTGTGGTTATAGGTGGGGGTCCAATAGCCGAAGGCAAGATACAGATGCTACTGGAGTGTGGCGCAAATATTACGATGATTAGCCCGACTGTAACTTCAAAAATCAAGCATTTGGCCAAAACAGGGACGATACAATTGGAAGAACGTGAGTATAGAGAGGGTGACCTAAGTCAGGCATACCTTGTTATAGCTGCAACTGATGATAACAACGTGAACCAGATTATAGCTCGTGAAGCTGAACGGCACAATTTATTGTTAAATGTTGCAGATGTAACTCATCTTTGCAACTTTATTGCTCCTGCAGTTGTGCGGCGAGGAGATGTTACTGTAGCGATATCTACTAGTGGGACTAGCCCTGCGTTGGCCAGAAAACTTCGGGAGGAAATAGAGGGTTGTTCATTACGTTGCACACAACCGTTCCTGGATTACGCTGATTTATCTACTATGCTTTCTGAGGTGCGGGTTTCCCTAAAAAACCAAAATGTAAAGATTGATCCAGAACATTGGCAGAAATGTCTGAATCGGGACATCTTGAATCTCTATAGTAAAGACAAAGAGGAAGCCAAGGAATTCTTGTTAAAGTCTTTGCTTGAAGGTGTCGTGGGAGATTAATGAATAAAGGGAAATTATTCGTTGTAGGATTAAATCACGATACTGCTCCGTTATATATTAGAGAGAAAGTTGCCTTGACTCGAGATGAACTGATTGTTGCGTTGGGCAAACTCAAGGAATCTGTTGGAGATTTGGTAATACTATCTACCTGTAATAGAACAGAATTCTATTTTCTTAGTTCTGATATGAAAATCCATTTAGATGCAATAATGGAGTTTTTCGTTTCAAGGTCTGGAACTAATCTAGAAGATCTTTCAAATTTCACCTATTTATACAAACAAAAAGACGCAGTCAACCATTTATTCAGGGTAATCTCGGGTATAGATTCTTTGATAATTGGAGAGTCTCAAATACTAGGGCAAATACGGGAGGCTTATAGTATTGCAGTAGAACAAAACACCGCGAGCGGTACCATATCCAAAATATTTCACCAAGCTCTCAGAGTGGGCAAGAGAGCCAGAAAAGAGACAGGCATAGGAGACCACTCTGTCTCAGTGAGTTCGTCAGCCGTTTCAATTGTAAAGGATAAACTCGGTACTTTGAGTGACAAACGAGTCGCGGTTTTAGGGGCAGGTGAGGCAGGGAGATTAGTAGCTATGTCGTTCAGAGATCACGACGTTAAAGAATTATTGATATTGAATAGGACCTTTGAGCGAGCTGTTGAACTTGCAAATGAGATTTCTGGTGAAGCGTATACTTGGGATTCTCTAGAAAAATGTATTAATCAGGTAGATGCCGTTGTAACATCCACTGATTCCAAGGATATTTTGATAAATAAAGATATATTAACAAGATATACCCCAGAGTTCGTAAGCACTCCATTAGTCATAATAGACATTGCAGTGCCAAGAGATGTGGATCCTACAATTGCGAATATACCAAACGTGTTTTTGTTTAATATGGATGACATACAGATGGTTGCGAATCAAAACCTCGAATATAGGAAAAATGAGATTGGAAAAGTGGAGAATATAATCGGACAAGAAATATCTAGATTTGAATCATGGTGGGATTCGTTGGAGGTTTCTCCAAGTATAACTCTTTTGAGGGATCAGATGGATGAAATTAGGTTAAAAGAGTTCTCTAAATTGAGCAAAGCCATGAAACATTTATCGAAAGATGATATGTCCACTATAGAAGTATTTAGCAGGGCTTTAACAAATAAATTTCTGCATAAACCGATAACGTCTATTAAAAAGAATCCCGAACAGTCTGTGTCTATGAAGAAACTCTTTAATTTAGAAGAACCAAATCAAGAAAACGGCAAAGGATAATCACGAATCACGATGCCTAAGAAATTATTGATAGGGACTAGGCCTAGTCCTCTGGCCATAATCCAGACTAATGAAGTGGTACGTTTGTTGAAAAGCGTATATGTCGATCTGACATTCGATATTGTAGAAATTAATAGTGTTGGTGACAGGAATCCAGATGCCTCAATAAGTTCGCTAGGGAAAGGGATTTTTGTTAAAGAAATTGAACAGGCATTGATAGACAAGCGAATTGATGTAGCTGTGCATAGTCTGAAAGATTTGCCCGTAGAGGGAAGTGATTTGTTAACCTCTTTGACCGTATGTCCTAGAGAAGATTCCAGAGATGTGTTTATTAGTAAATTTAAATGTGATTTGTCAGACATTCCTGCTGGTTCGATAATCGGAACAAGTAGTCCTAGGCGCAAAGTTCAAATTCTTGCTGTTCGTCCGGACATAGTTGTATCCGAAATGAGAGGGAATGTAGGTACGAGGCTTGGCAAAATAGGTAGCTCAGATTACGACGGTATAGTTGTTGCTGCTGCTGGCATTAATAGATTGGGTTATGGAGACTACATAGATCAATATTTGGATCCTAAGACAATAGTTCCGGAGCCGGGCCAAGGTGCCCTGGCGGTTCAGTTTAGGACTGAAAACACATATGTTCAGGAATTGTGCACACAGATAGAAGATTCGGATACTAAGATAGCAATAACAGAGGAAAGAAATTTTTTAAAGGAAGTTGATGGAGGCTGCAAGGTGCCTATAGCGGCTCATGTTCAGGTAAATGGGTCTACAGTTGTGATGAACGGTATGATGGTATGTAGTAATGGGATAGATATAGTTAAAGAATCCATAGAAGTAACAGTCGATGAATATCATGGCATAGGTAATACATTGGCAAGAAATATATTGTCTAAAATCTACTAATACAGATATAGGTGTGAAAATGGGTTATGGCATTGTGTATTTGGTGGGAGCAGGTCCAGGAGACCCCGACCTCATCTCCGTAAAAGGTTTAAGCATTATCCAAATTGCTGATGTTATTGTTTTTGACCGGTTGGTCGACAAAAGACTATTAGATAACGCCAGGAACGATGCGATTTTAATTGATGTCGGTAAGGGTAGAGACTTCAAATACATGGATCAGATTAGCATAAATGAATTACTAGTTTCCGAAGCCACGAAGGGTCGAACTGTCCTAAGACTTAAAGGAGGTGACCCCTTCATATTTGGTCGTGGATCTGAGGAAGCTATGGTTTTGTCCGATAAAGGTATTAGATTCGAAATTGTTCCCGGTATTTCTTCAGCTATGGCAGTTCCTGCTTATGCTGGCATTCCACTTACTCATAGAGGTCTATCCTCAAAAATTACTATAGTAACGGGTAGCCAAGATCCAAATAAGAGCCAATCTGATGTGGATTGGAAATCATTAGCATTCGACAAGGGAACCATAGTTATTCTAATGGGATGGGATAATCTTAAAGAAATATTGTTTTATTTGACTTCCAACGGTATGCCAGAAGAAACACTTGCGGCTGTTATCCAATGGGGTACGGAACCGTATCAAACTGTGGTTAGAGGCACCGTCGGCACTATATACCAACAATCACTAGAGGCATCTATCACTGCACCGGCTACAGTTGTATTAGGTAAGGTGGTGGGAATAAGCTCTCAAATAGATTGGTTCAATGTCGAAACTGTTTGAAGGCAGAAAGATATTGGTTCCTAGAGCTAGCAATCAAGCTGGTGAACTCTCTACCATTATCAGAAACAAAGGAGGAAACCCTATAGAAATTCCTGTAATCAAGATAACTCCGACGAAGCGCATAGATGATCTTGATAGAGGAATAAGATCCTTAGACACGTACGACTGGGTGGTGTTTTCAAGTGTAAACGGTGTCAGGGGAGTATTTGAAAGAATTTTTGCAATGGGTTTAGGTGCTGAGATATTTAGATCAACCAAAATTGGTGCTATAGGTCCAGCAACAGCCAGAGCCTTAACAAATTATGGTGTGGACGTTGCTTTGGAACCCCTGAAGTATGTTTCTGAATCAATGGTAGCAGAATTTGCCAATATAGGAGTGAAAGACAATTCCATACTACATTTTTCGGCTGAAACAACTAGAAATGTTTTATATGAAGGCCTTACACGTGCAGGAGCATTAGTGACTCAAGTGTCTGTGTACTCTACCGCTACAAAAACAGAGTCTCGCCCAATGCTAGCAGAGGTGTTGACCAATAATAGAATTGATATAATTACATTTACTAGTTCTTCGGCAGTTAAAGGATTCCTTGAGTTGCTGGATGGTAGGGATGCCTTGGTTAATGTTATTATTGCTTGTATTGGACCAATAACGGCTAATACAGCGACAGAGAATGGTCTTGATGTGCACGTAGTGGCAAAAGTATCGACTATTTCAGGTTTGATCTCTGAAATACTGGATTATATCAGAAAATAGATATTGAATTGGAAGAGGGAATATTGTCAAGTAATTTTCCGAGAACCAGACCCAGAAGACTAAGAAATTCTATGGCTATCAGAAAAATGATGGCAGAGAATAAGCTGTCATCTGATGATCTTGTTTACCCCATGTTTATTTCTGAGAAAACTACTACTTTAAATCCGATTGAATCAATGCCTGGTATATTTCAGGTACCTTTAAACAAATTAAATCAAGAGATACAGGACATCTCTCGTATGGGGATTAATTCTGTATTGTTATTTGGTTTGCCGAATGACAAAGATGCAATGGGATCTGGAGCTTATGCTGAAAACGGTGTAGTTCAGCAGGCGATAAGATTGATAAAAAAAGAAAACCCTAACTTATACGTTATAACTGATGTTTGTCTGTGTGAATATACTGATCATGGGCATTGTGGAGTTATCCGCGACATGGACGTCGTCAATGATGAAACTCTTGGGTTGTTAACAAAAACAGCCATCTCTCATGCTGTCTCTGGTGCAGATATGGTTGCACCTTCGGCAATGATGGATGGACAAGTATCCGCCATTAGAGAAGGTTTAGACAAAGCTGATTTTAGCGGTGTATCTATAATGGCGTATTCAGCCAAGTACGCTTCTTCATTTTATGGACCATTCAGAGAAGCAGCAGAATCCGCTCCTCAATTCGGAAACAGGCTAACTTACCAGATGAATTTTGCTAATGGCAGAGAGGCATTACGGGAAATCCGCATGGATATTGAAGAAGGCGCTGATATTATCTTGATCAAACCTGCGCTGACGTAATTGGATGTTATTTCCCGGGCCAGAGAGGATTTTGATTGAGGTATAGCAGCGTACAATGTCAGCGGGGAATATTCTATGGTTAAAGCCGCGGGAAATAATGGATGGATAGATGAATCAAAAATCATATTGGAGATCCTTACGTCTATAAAGAGGGCTGGTGCAGATATCATTATTTCGTATCATGCCAAAGATGTATGTGAATTATTGAAAAACAGTGAATCTTGATAGCGTTAAATTAGAACTGAAAGGGGATTAAACATGAATATGGAGTTTTTGCAGGTGACACCAGACGAACAGCGCGTCATATTGTTATTTGAAGAGTCAGATCAAGATGAAAAACTGAAAGAAGTAGACCAATATTTAATTAATAACCAATTAGAACCCAAAAGAAAATATTCTGAAAATAGAGACGGTATAGACTACCTTGTTTATTACTTTGGACATTGTTATTTAGCAGATCATTTGGAGATATTGTCAGAGATGGCTGGTGGAAAAGGTTAAGAATTAACATCTGAACATAATGGATATATATACTGATAAAAATGCACCTAGCATATCCGAAGTATTTTTTACCGATCTAGGCTGGGTTGGGGTTATAGGATCCAGTAACACTATAAGAAAAATTACTTTTCCATATGAAAATCGTGATTCGGCTGAGTTTTCAATACGAATATCCACTAAAGATGTTTTGCATAGAAGTAAATCTGGTGACATAGTTTCGAACACCTGTCAGCAAATTTTACGATATCTTGACGGACAGAAAGTAATATTTGATCAAAAACTGGCCCTTGTGGGCACCGATTTTCAGGTCATGGCCTGGAATGTTGTAAGGAATATTCCTTTAGGTGAGACCAGGAGTTATTCATGGATAGCTGAAAATATTGGTAAGCCTAAGGCCTTTAGAGCCATTGGGAATGCCATGAGATATAACCCTGTCCCTATATTGATACCGTGCCATAGGGTTATAGGTAAAGATGGATCCATGACTGGATATGGGGGTAAGTTGGGCACTGGAATAAAGGCTAAGCTTCTCTCAATTGAATCCAACATGATTGGTATGGAATCCTAAAATCATTTAGGTTAGCCATTTATCACACTGTTATCGCCTACTATATTTGCTAGGTCATTATGTAGGCGTTGGCAATAGTTTACATTAACGAATGGCAACTTGCCGGTAACAGTTTTGCCGTTGGATCTAATCTTAAGTCCGACACGTTCTTGTCCAGGATAATTCATAAGAGTTTTTATTACTTCCCTAAGAATATGCTCGTCGTGACTTGGGTCTGTGGTTTCTTCTAGTTTAATCCACAGATTGGTATTTGCTATTAATCCATTATTAGTTTTAATGGAGGGGTTAGTATTGAGTTTAATATGTCCGTCGTTCGGTTCTGGAGTCGTTATACTGGATTCTATAGAAGGAGCATCATAGTCAATTATATAATTCCTAGCGTTGTCACAATGTATGGATAGGGTATCATTCCTTGTTCTTACTTTCCCTCTTATTTCAACCAGGCTTCCTTCGTACCACAGTTCACGTGTAGTTTCGTAAGTCTTGGGCCATACCATGACCTCTATGTTCCCTCCAAGTAGCTCTAGGGTGGCGGCTGCGAACATTTTGTTGTCTTTTGTATATCCGGTTCTGTAAGCTGAAACTTGTCCCACTAACGATATATCCTTACCGGCTTGTTCGGCTTCTATGTCTTCACGAGAGATAACCACGTTACTGGGGTTGTTTTTGGCTAGGACAGATAAAGGGTTTTCAGAAATAAAACTGCCTAACATTTCTTTTTCCCATATCAATTGTTCTTGTTTAGATATATTAAGATGATTAAGCGTCAACTCTTCAATCGGTGTCGCTACAGATTCTCCGAACATATCGAACATTGTAGTTTGCCCTGAATCCCTCAATTTTGATTCCCTTTGAGCCAACGACAATATAGTATCAGAGCTATTAAAAAGAGATCCCCTGTCTCCTAATGAATCTAGGGCTCCACCCTTTATCAGGCTTTCTAATGATTTCCGGTTTACAGATCCCAAGTTTGCTCTACGGCACATGTCTTCTAATGATGTAAATCTGCCATTTTCTTTTCTCTCGTCAACCAAAGGTTTCATACTAGAAGAGCCAACATTCTTAACTGATGATAATCCGTAGCGTATTGAATTGTTACCGTCATGATCTAAATCTATAGAGAAGTTTAATTCACTTCTGTTAACATCTGGTAAAAGTACAGGTATGCCGAGCCGTAAACATTCAGTCACATCCGTGGATATTTTATCAGATTGTCCACTATGAGCATTCATTACAGCTGTCATATATTCTTCTTGAAAATTTGCTTTGAAATAGGCTGTCCAATAGGCAATCATGGCGTAACTTATGCTATGAGCTTTGTTAAAAGCATATCCTGCGAAGGGTTCTATCAGCTGGAACACCTCCTCCGCCAGTTCTTTGTTGAATCCTTGCTTTAGTGCTCCATTTACGAATTTATCTTTTTCATCTCACATTACTTCTGGTATATTTTTGCCCATGGCTTTGCGTACTACTTCATCTTCACCAAATGAGTATCCTGCAAATCCTTGGGCAATCAGGAAGAGTTGATCTTGGTAAACAATTACCCCATAC
>CAZNWQ010000031.1:0-13036 GCA_964576965.1 uncultured Dehalococcoidia bacterium | reverse complement strand
TTCCAATATTGTAATAAAATTCGTGCCTGAGGTAAGCTTTGCGAAACGCAAACTACCTAGTTCTTAGCGCTTCTGTTGGAGGCATATTGGCGGCTCGAATTGCCGGATAGAATCCAGCTAATCCACCAATGAATAACGAAGCTAATAGTCCGGCGGTTACGGAATATAATGGTACAACTATCGCCCAATCTCTAGTTGCTGCATACACTGAAGTGATTAATATGCCTGATAAAATTCCTGCTGCTCCACCTATTAAAGAAAGTGAAAGAGATTCTGTGATGAATTGGGTGGCAATATGGAATTTTGTAGCACCTAATGCCCTTCTCAAGCCTATTTCATTTCGTCTTTCTATAACTGCTATGACCATAACATTAGCTATGCCTATTCCTCCTACCAAAAGAGATACAGCACCCAAGCCGATAAACAGATTTGTAAAAGTATTGTCAGCTGCTACCCTAGCTTGCAAAACATCTGATGCTCTGCTCACCTGGACTTCTTCAGGATTCTCCGGGTTAACCGTCGTGGCCATTACAGAACGTACATCTTCTATATATTCGGGAAGAGCCCTAACATATATCACATCTATGTTGCCATCGTGGTCTAGTAATTCATTGGCGACATCATATCCTATTAGAGCCCCCCTATCCAAATCTGCTGCCAGAGGTAGTGGGTCTAATATTCCTACGACTGTGAACCATTTCTTGCCAAGCCATATCTTTTGTTCTGTCGAGACCTGGTTAATGCCCAGTCTTTCTGCTGCAACAGATCCTAGCACTACCATCGGATATTTCGCGGTTATTTCAGACAGATAACTACCTTCATTTATAGTTCCTCTCTGAGCTCTGATTAAATTTAGATCCACAGCAAATATTGCAATGCCTTTGGTTCTTCCGTCATCTATTAAATCATTGCGGTACACTGACCCAGTGACTTTGCTAACTGTTGACACTTCGTAGACAGGATTTATACGCCCGATCATTTTCGGAGCAGTTGATGGTAGTTCAGATTGATTTTGCCCGAACCCCTCACCTGCCCTGATAGTTAAAAGATTGGTTCCTAATGCATCTAAACTTTTCATTAAATCTGCGCTTCCTGAAGCAGATAAACCAAGTACTCCTATCAATGCAGCTATGCCTATTGTAATGCCCAACGCAGATAAGGCGGATCTTAGCTTTCTGGTTTTTATTCCTGACACGCCAACTCTTAATGTGTCCAAGAATCCCACTTTGCTTTTAGGAGGTTTCTTTGGTATGGCTTTAGGTTCGTCTTCAACTGTCACATTGGTTGATACTTCTAAATTTGATTTAATGATTATGTTTGATGGTGTTTTTCTTCTTATACGATTGACTAGGATGCCTGAAAACACTACACCAAGTATAAAGGTTACAGTTAATGAGAATACACCTATTCCCATTAATGAGGCAGTAATACTTGCAAGAATATTAGACAAGATTATCCTCAACACGTGTAGATGAATCGTTTTCTATACGTCCGTCTTTTAGGGTCACTTGCCTGGGAGCGATATTTGCCACCTCTAGATCATGTGTTATGAGTATTAGTGTGGTTCCTTCCCGATTAAGCTTGGTAAGTAAATCCATTATTGCCTTGGTGTTAACCGAATCTAGGTTACCGGTTGGTTCATCTGCTAGGATGAACGTAGGTTCATTTACCAATGCCCTTGCTATAGCTACTCTTTGTTGTTCTCCACCCGACATTTCGTTTGGACGGTGCTCTATTCTATGGGATAACCCTACCCTTTCCAATATCTCAATTGCACGCCTACTTCTTTCTTTACTATTTACTCCTGAATAAAGCAGTCCGTTTTCAACATTTTCTTTGGCAGAGAATCCGGATATTAGGAAAAAGTCCTGAAAAATAAAACCTATGCTCCTAGATCTTACCGCGGATAATTCACCGTCAGACATATTAGATGTATCAATGCCGTCGATAAACAGAGATCCAGATGTTGGTCTAGTCAAAGTTCCTACTACGTGTAATAGAGTTGATTTACCACTACCAGAAGCACCAATTATTCCTATGAATTCACCTTTAGAAACACGTAAAGTTACATCTGATAATGCCTCCACAGGCGGGTTGCCAGGATAGGTCTTATTCAAATCCTTTAAATATACTGCTGTATTTTCCTTAAAGTCTGTGGACATAATCTATTTGGGATTCATTACTTGGACACCTGTTTGTATGTATTCACTGCTGATTTCAACCCAGCCGTCAGAATACATTCCAATCTCAACTGGTACTAATTGTGTGGCATTGTCAGTAACAACTTCTAATCCATATCCGCCTCTTAGTAAAGATACTAGACTAGTGATAGGAACTGCCATTACTCCTGACGCTATTTCTCTAGTCACGTAGACTGTAACATCTGCCCCAGTCCATTCAGGAAAACTTTTATCGTCATTTATGGTTATAGAAACCTCAAGATATGGATCCCCTGATTGGTTGCCTTGAGGAACAATAGCTATTTTACCGATCTCTGATACTGATCCGTATACTTCTACTTCATTTGGTAATTCTATTTTCACTTGTGAATTTATTTCTATAAGTTCTTTGTTGACCACCGGGATAGTAGTAGAAACCTTTTGCAGTGATTTATAAGATGAAGAGTTCAATGCATTGTTAGACAATGACTCTTCCTCAATAGGAAGCAGAGAAAGAACAACAGTATTTGGATTGGCCACAGTCCCTATTGATGGAAAATTTGAGTTATATTGCACAATTGATTTACCAGGAAGGAAGACAACATCTCCTAAAGATAGTGTTCCTGTACTATTAAGTCCTAAATCAGCTTGCATGTTCTTTATTGACTGCATAGTTAGAGCAGTAAATATTTCACTGGATTCGTTTATAGGGGATTCAGACCCATATCCTAGCATTACCAGATTGTGTTTTAATTGTTTTATATCTAGGCCAGGGGTTATTCCCAACTTGATTTCTCTCCAGGCAGGGATTTGTCCAAACAAGAGTATCGAACCAAATGTACCAGATGATTCGTATAGATTTTCCTTGTTCGTTTCGGCCGTTAGTAGAGATGCTTTAGCATTTTCAAGTGACAATAATGAACTGGTAAGTTCAGAGTCACTAGGGGTTTCATCTAAGGCTGAGCGGTGTTGTAGGGCAGACTCAAGATTCTTATTTGCTTGATCAAGTTGTTTTTCAGTCGGAGTATCAGTTTGTAATGCAGTTCTTTGCTCCTGTGCTGAATTAAGGCTTATTTCTGAGGTATTTGTGGATTCTATAGCGGTTTGGTAGTTGTTATAAGCAATTAAAAGGTTGTTGCTGAGGGTTACTAGGTCATCATGTTTAAACAAGTTGTTTGAAAGGGTATCTATGGCAGTTTCGGAGATGATAGAGTCATCTTCCGGACAAATATTTTCTAGATTAGCCCAGAGATTGAGTCCAAGTGATTCAACTTGGTCACAGTAATTTTTTCTTGCTATTCTTAAGGAGTTTGTTTTGTTTTCTAGTTGTTCTCTGTTTGAGTTTAGGCTATTGAGTGATTGAGCTACTGATGCATCTGCCGACGCAATTTGAGCCGCGGTCGGGGGGGTTTTAAGGTTTTCCAAAGATAACTTCGCTTGAGCTATAGAAGCTTCAGCGGACGCTATTTGAGACTTGCTTGGGGGTTTTTGTAGATTTTCTAACGCTAATTTAGTTTGTGCTACTGATGCAGATGCAGATCTGATTTGTTGATCTGCATTCATTAGAGCTGTTTCACTAAGTTGACTGTGGAACGTGAAAATTAGGGATCCTCTATCCAGCTCCGATCCTTCCGTTGCTACAAATGTTAATATCCCGTCGCCATTTGATTTTGCCTCAAAATCCTCGCCGTATTCCAATATACCTTCTAATTCATCGTATTGTTGGAGGTCTCTGATTTCAACTGCAACAGTTGACAGTGCGACCGAGGTGTCAATTGTGGTCGTATTGGATACTTTTATTATTCCTTGATTATATAAAGTGAATGCAATAAAGCCTATAACAACCAATGTTGTGATCGAAGACATTATAGTTTTGGCGTTAAACATGTTATTTCATCCTTATTTAGTGACTGTGTTTCCAAATGCCATACTTTTGCAGTATTCAATTTTTTGGGCATTGCTTTTATTCTTGATGTCTACATCTCTTAGAACATCCTTCATGGATCCCCTTTTATCGTCATTGAAAACTGGATCTGAAACGTTAATGCCATTCTCTCTTAAGCACATGGCAAATCCAATTAGATTGTCTTCAAGTTCAATTAAGTCTTCAGTGTCTTGTTTCTTGGAAAAAGTAGCATCTTCAAGTAATGGCACGCATTCATCCAAAGCTTCTTTGGTTTTGGTTCCTTTAGGATCGTATTTTTGATCTTCGGAAATATTTGTTTTTAGCGCTATTATATCAACTGTACCATCAGGGTTTAATTCGGGATCTGCTGTTTTAAAACCTTGATCCCGCATACAGCTTGTGAACCGTGTGGTAATTTCTTCATCGGACAGTTTTGTACGGTTATCTACAGATCCACTCGATAATTTTATTGTATTGTTACTATCTTTAACCGTAGCTACCCCATCTGAAGTTTCGTTACTCGCTGTGCAAGCAATCGCAATCAAAAAACCAACTAATATTATTGGAATGAGCCTGAAAGTCATTTATATTCTCACCTGTTACGTATGTTAGATCTGGGGCCGTTGTTGCCGCCATTAGGTGGATTATTAAACACAATTTCTCGACAAAGAGTTAAACTCTGTTGTACTTTGGCGTTCTGTATGTTGACGTCACCCAGCATGGACATCATGCCAGATCTTATACCTCCTGAAAAATCCGGGTCTGGGACATCAATTCCGTCATCTCTAAGGCACTGTGCCATTTCGAGTAGTCGGTCTTGTAGAACTATAATGTCTTCTTCTTCTCTAGGTTGAGCGAAAGTGGCATTTTGCAAAATCGGCAGACAATCCCTAAACGCCCCCTGGATTCTCTCAGTATTGTTATTATTTCCGACTGAAGCCACGACATTGGACCTTATTTCCGTTCTAATTTTCTCGATATTTATGGTACCATCAGCATTTAATTCTGGATCTGCAACACTAAATCCTTGATCTCTCATACACGATGTAAACTCCGTTGTAATTTCCTCGTCAGTCGGTTGTAGGGATACTTCATTGTCATTCTGTACAACAGGCATTTCAAGTGCCTGGTTAAGGCTTGCGACTCCTTGATCAGACTCGGATGACTCACACTCCATACAAGCGGTAAGCATAAAAAGCAGGCTTATAAATAGCAATATGGATTTGTTGAATTTCATATTTGATTCCTGATTTTATGTGAGTTTATCTAAACAATGTTAAGAACTTGTGAAACAACGTCTGAAGTGTTTTTGCAAATTATAGTGACTGTGCCCGCTATTGCAAGTATTTTAGTCAAAAATTACTAGAAGGATTGATGAGGTCAGCAATAACAATCCCAATAGTTCAGTCTTTGTTAGTCTTTGACGAAAAATGAATATGGTTATAGCCATAGAGAATATTAATTCTACTTGTCCTACCGCCCTTACTGGTGCCGCTCTGTGCAGGGCAAATGCCGAGAACCAAGATGCTGTAGTTATGGCAGCGAAGAAGCCAGCTGCTAAGCCCGGCTTCCAAAGCTTAAAAACCGCTATAAGTTCAGCCTTACGGTAAATGTTCAGGAATATTATCATAGCTATAGATTGACCGACTACACCTATTGCTGCAGTTGTTGTGGCTCGTATCAGAAAATCACCTTCTTCTAGGCTATTGACCGCTAACCTGAATCCTATAACGCTTACGGCAAGTGTAGAACCCGATAGCAACCCAATTAATGTTGCGTGAGATTTCATGCCAGACATGGTGCTAGATATCGAAAAAGAGTCACCTTTGAGAGATAACAAAATCACGGCTATCGTACCGGCAATTATAGCGATACCAAATTGTAGGTTTATTGCCGCAGATATTATTACAGCCTCTATAAGTGCTGCTAGTATGACCTCAGTTTTGGAAAATGCTATTCCAACCATGAAATTCCTGTAACTGAAGAGTTTTACTAAGAAAACTGTAAATAGGATCTGTGCTACACCTCCGATACTGGTCCATAAGAAAAAATCCGGATTCAGTGATGGCATCGGCTGGTCGGTTAAATGGCGAACAGCAAAGAATCCGAACCAAGCAAAGGGTATAGCATATATAAAACGAATTGCGGAGGCCCCGTAGTCTCCTAAGGGGCCTTTCATATGTCTCTGAATAGCAGTCCTTATGTTTTGAGACAGTGCTGCTAAAATTGTTATAGGTATCCAGAGGTCCATTTAATTTATCAGTATATTAGTTTGCATCGAGTCTATCTTGCACAAAGTCTAGTATTTCCTTGGAGATTTCTAGTGCCTTATCAGATTCTTGTTCGGAGAATACACTGGAGGACGTACCACCTGGTATTTGCGAAGGATATCTCGATACATAATAGTATTTGTCTAGTAACATTGCTATTGATTTGAGCATTGTAAATGTTGGTTCAAAATGAATTGCATCTTCACATAGATCGGACAATGAGTTTCCCCATACATCTTCACACCCTTTAGCATATAAGAAGGACTTTATAGCCTTTTCAGCTGACTGGTGGCAAATAAAACAGGACCAGTTGTAAATTTCAGATCGGTGTACTGCCTCGGCAGCTGTATGATCCTCTTTTGCCTGTTGCATCCACCTCTTGCTCTCGTTAACTGAGTGGCTATTCATAGACAACCCATCCGTTTTTCAGAGCGTCCATTACAAAAAGGTTAGAATCTTGCAATTTGGAAAACTCCTCAGGTGTATACACAGATATATCCATTCCTACTAGAGGTGTAAGATGGGAGGTGAAAAAGTCGATTCTATCTAAAAACGTGGCTTCAGTGTCGTGGACAAATATCATTTCCAGTATGCTCGAAGGATTAACGGTGTATTTAGCGAGATCACCCACTACTATTGCCTTAGTAATTCCTAGGCTGGGCAATTCACTTACAACTCTATCCATTTCATGCTTAAGAAGTTGCGATCTGTGCTGAGCGAAACCTATGCGAATCGGCAAAAGCGTACCTTTCAACAGTTGGAGATACTCGAGTTAATTTATTATCATTTTAGGGGAGTTTCTGGGACTTTCAAGTTCGTGGTCTTCCAGTCTCTCCGCGTTTTTTTGATATATCTGGACCCTGTGGGACCCGGTGTCACCTACCCAGAGCATACCTTGGGACAAAGTTACAGAAGTTGGGTATCGGAAGCGTTTTTGTTCGTCCAGTTGAGTCATTTCTCTGAGTCTGAGCACAACTGGATTAGTCCTGACATATTGCTTGGCCATACCCATTAACTGAGAGTCACCCAGTAATTCCTGTACATATCTTCCTTGGGCATCGAATATGGCCACTCTGTGATTGCTTCTGTCTGCTACGTAAACGTCACCATCCTCATCAATTGCTACTCCAGCAGGTCTGTTTAGTCTAGCTTTGTCATTTCCGGATAGGCCAATTTGTTTTACAAACTCTCCATCTTCCGTGAAGTGTTGTACGCGGTTGTTTTTCCAGTCTGAGATGAATATGTCACCATCATCTCTGATACCTATACCCCATGGGGTGTTAAATTGACCTTCTTCAGATCCGTACTGTCCCCACGATGCCAGAAATTTTCCTTCTTTGGTAAATTTTTGCACTCTATGATTGAATCCATCTACTATCACAAGATTATCGTCTTTATCTAGCGCCATTCCTGCAGGCCTGTTTAATTGACCTTCGTCACATCCGTATTCTCCCCACTTGGATATGAACGATCCGTCGCTACTCATCGTGGTGATTCTATTTAAAGCTTCATCTAGGATTATAAAGTTCTGATTTTTATCTACTATGAGTTTGACTGGCCACTGAAATTGACCATCATTGGTTCCTTCTCTTCCTATATAACCTAAGTCTTCGTCATCCCAGTTAAGTATTCTAATGCCAAATAAGAATACGGAACGGCCGAGAACATACACCAAACCGTTTTCGCCTGGAGCTACATCTACTGTTCCAGTAGTGACTCGCCTCATGCCCAAGGTTTTTATATAGGGGAAACCACATCTAAACAAAGCACTTGCAATAGCCATAATACACCTAACCCATATACTTATTTTTCTATTAGTTTAAGAAAGGATTCAATTGATCGTACTTGCCATTTACCAAAGGAACTGCATCAAGACCCATCCACTGTTCCAGCAGAGTTGTGTAGACACTCCTGAAGTCTACATTGAATCCCAAATCTTCTCCATTTGCTAATTGATCAAACTCTAACGATGGATACTGACCATATAAGCCTCCTCTTACCCTGTCCCCTATAAGGAATGCTCCTCCACCAGAACCATGATCTGTTCCACTGCCATTATCTTTTATTCTTCTGCCGAATTCAGTGAAGACAAGCATCACCACTTCTTCTGACGCATTGTGATCTTTCAAGTCTTGGAAAAAGTCCATTATAGCCCCAGTTACTTCACCTAGTAGTCTCGGGTGGTTAGCCAGTTGTGTCGCGTGGGTATCGTAGCCACCGTGTTGAGTATAGAATATCCTGGTTCCCACACCCGCAAGATGAACCCTTGCCACATCTCTAAGGCTTTTGGCTATTGAGTTATTGGCATATTCCACTGTAGATGAATATTTCCCTGGCACAGCCCCCAATATACCTGCACTAGTAAGAGCATTTGTTCCGGTGTGCGCAAGATAATCAGAAACCATCCCTGCACCTATCGCCGGGGTATACATCCGTTCAAACACCTGGAGTGCTTTATCTCTTTGTTCCTGTGCAGCAATATTGGACATTACACCAAATGCGTCCAAATCACTCACAGATGTAACTGGTACTCCTGGAGAAACCATAGCTCTGGGTAATCCTTTACCGAAACTAACACCAGTCACGACGTTTTCCCCATCAGGATCCAATTCTCTTATTGTCTTTCCTAACCAACCTTCTGTTACTATCTTATCTGGTTCGCAGGTGTGCCAGATATCCATTCCTCTAAAGTGCGATCTGTTATGGTTTTCGTATCCTATGCCTTGGACAATTGCAACGTTACCTTTGTCGTACATTTCTTTAAGTGGTGCTGCTACAGGGTTCCAGGCGAGATCGCCGTTGAGAGGCAATGCCTCATTTTCACTTACTCCCAAAGTAGGCCTAGAGTCATGATATATACCATTGGTTATAGGTATAACTGTGTTCATGAAGTCATTACCGCCGCTAAGTTGTACAACTACCAGAACCGGAGGAGCGCTTATTGTAGCCATTACAGTGTATCTCCTTAAAATAAAATACTAGGCGAATTGATATTCAGGGCACGCAACTATTAACTGGAGCATTGCTCTAATTTTTTCTGTGCTTTGTTGGTCTGCTTCGGCGTTACCAAATGTTAATCCATCAGTTTCGTTAGCATATTCCAGTAGACCGGACTTAGTAGAACCATCCACGTTCATTGGCCCCAGTAATTCCAGACAATGGTCCAAAAACGATTCTGGAGACATATGAGATCCTTTGGACTTTATACGATCTATTATGTCTATTATTCCTGGGCTATCGGTATCGTTCATTTGTTTTGTAGCGAAATTTACTCTCTCAGTGAGAGTTCCACTGTCTATCCACTCTTGACCGGTGTGCCATCCTTCTACAGTTGGTGGGTCCATAAGAGTTTGGCCCATTATTGCTGTGGCAGAAGAAAGTTCTGTAACATTAGGTTGAGGGATTTTATGTGTGCCAGTAATTTTCACTGTTCCCACAACTAAATCTACTGGGCTCTTGATTTTCTCAAATCTTGCGTTCTTGAAGAAATCAGAATTAAAGAGAACTCTTAAAATAGACCTTATATCTCCTCCGCTTTCAGTGAAAGTCTTCGCAAGAAGTTCAACTGCGGCAGGATCATTTGGTGGTTGTATGTTCCATGCAGGCACTTGTGGCTCATCTGCTACGAAAAAGTTGTAAAGATGCCTTGATATAAATGCTGCTGTTGCGGGTTGTTTGATTATTATGTCTACTATATCGTAACCGTCGAGATTGCCGGATTCGCCAAGGAAAGATTTTTCACCGTTATCATGGTCGTCCTCTCTGAATTCGAAAGAGGCATTATAGTGCCCGAATGGATAAAGAGGAATACATTGATTCATAGTCCAGCCAGTAAAAGCTCTGGCAGCGTTCTTGATATCCAGCTCTGTATAGTTACCTAATCCCATAGAGAACAATTCCATGATCTCTCTTCCGTAGTTTTCATTAGGTGAATCTTTATGGTTTTCACAGTTATCTAGCCAACTAATCATATTCGGATTTTTAGATAACTCTATTAACAGGGTTCTAAGATCTGTAAGGCAATACTCACGTAGCATGTCGATTTGTTGTCCAGATGCAAGAGCATGTTCAGTTTTGTTCCATCCTGTTGCAAAGAGATGATGCCAGAACAACGTCATTCTCTCTTCCAATGGGCGGTCACTGTTAATCATTCTCAAGATCCAGACGGCTTGCTGTTGGGCGAATGCATCGCCGAGCATAAACCCTATCAAGTACCTTTGTTCCAAGTCATCATCGTACTCGGAGAATCGTTCTGGGTTAATGAGGTCTTCTACGATTTCTTCGTAGGGCTTCTGGGCATATGCTTCAATTTCTTTCATGCTTGCACCGAAGCCAGCCCGCCTTAGGAGATGTGATACTAATTCTATATCTTCTTGAGCCATTCTGATTCCTCCACTACAGATTAATCATTCCAGATCATTTATTAGTACGCTTTTTGATTTTACGAGACTATTATAGCTAATTTTTAAGTGATATTGAAGAGGGTTTTGGTAAACAATATTTTGATGATTCAACGATTTATCATCATAGTGGCAGTATTTTCAAAGTAGTTTAGCATGATTGCACGGTCTTGCGAGGATATGCTCATTAAATCCAGGGCAGCTTTCATATGTTTGATCCAGGCGTTCCTTTCTTGTTTTCCTATTGAGAATGTCATGTGTCGCATTCTCAGTCTAGGATGTCCGCGTTTCTCTGAGTAATCTGCTGGACCTCCCCAGTATTGAGAGAGAAACCCAGCCAGATGCGATTTCCCAGGGGTTAAGTCTGCTGGATACATGGATCTCAATGAGGTATCTGCCTCTACGAATTCATAAAATTTGTCCACTAATTCTACAAAAAAGCTCTGCCCTCCTACTCTATAGTACATAGTGTCCGGGCTTGCATTGAGATCTGGATTATTGTTTGAATCACTCATTTTACTGAACCGTTACTGTATTATACACATTACACATGCACAGAAAAAGTTAGCAATGTATAATTACCAGACGATTTCATCACAAATCACTGATTGCGAAGGAACATATGTATAAACCGGACTCCAAAGATATCTATTATGGCTGGTTAATTGTAGCGGCCTCATTCTCTATAACGGTTATTGGTGGCGGTATAGGCGGCAGTTTGGGTGTTTTTGCTTTGCCTATGAGTGAAGATCTAGGTTGGAGTCGAACACTGATTTCATCCGCTGTGGCTGTTGGAATACTGATTAGTGGTTTCAGTCAAGTGTTTTGTGGTCATCTTAATGACATTATAGGTGCACGCAGGTTAATTATTTTAGGAATTATTTTTCTAGGTATTACTACAATACTTCTTTCTTTGACATTCAATTATCTCTATTTCTTGGTGTTATTCGGAATTATAAGATCTGCTTTACTAGGTTCTCAATCCATAACCACGATCGGAGTTTTGATAGCCAGATGGTTTAGGCAAAAGCGTGCTACTGCAATTTCTATTGCTTCCTCTGGAGGTTCTGTGGGAGGTTTGTTGATAGTTCCTTTTTCCACCTACTTGATCATAGTAATGGATTGGCGGTTAACATGGGTGATTTTGGGTCTGATTATGCTGGTTGTGCTTCTGCCTACAGCCTATCTGATTTTAAAAAATGATCCAAGTGATTTGGGGCTTCAGTTGGATGGACAAGAAATTGACGAAAGCAAACCAACCGAGGGAGCTGTATACACCGAAAAAGGCCCGTTGGTTGTGACCCACTGGCGAGAAGCACTCGGGTCATATCCCATATGGCAGCTTTTGGGTGGGTATTTTGTTTGTGGGTTTACTACATTGATAATGTCATTCCACTTCGTCCCGTATGCTATAGAGTCAGGATTCTCTCCAGCTACTGCTGCCATGGCATTCGGAGTGCTCAGTGTAATGAATACTTTTGGAGTATTAATAGTTGGTCCTATAGCAGATAAATTGGGGAATAAGAACATATTGG
Source organism: uncultured Dehalococcoidia bacterium (assembly GCA_964576965.1). Lineage (GTDB taxonomy): Bacteria > Chloroflexota > Dehalococcoidia > Lucifugimonadales > UBA2985 > VFHP01. The sequence goes on along the minus strand of CAZNWQ010000031.1, from coordinate 766 downwards.
GTACTGTTTATGCAGTAAGAGGTATCGGGTATGCCCTTCTACTCTTGTTGCCTGGTCAATACGGGTTATGGGCATTCGCGATATTTGGTGGCGTTTCGTGGATAGCGTCTGTGCCTTTGACTACATCCCTAACTACAAATATATATGGTTTGAAGAAGTCTGGTACATTAACGGGTTTGGTTTTTATGTCGCACCAAATTGGAGGATCAATAGGAATACAATTCGGAGGAGTTATGAGGGATTTAACTGGTTCCTATTTCGTACCGTTTTTTATTGCCGGATTGATGTTAGTTTTTGCAAGTTTAGTCAGTTTATCTATACAGGAACAAAGATATTCTTCCACAAACATGTTAGTTAGAACCACGGGTTAAGAGAATTGTTAATGTTTTCTATATATGGACATCACGAGGCTCCTGGTGATCCTACATTATTAGGGTGGATAACGGATAGGATAGACCATTTTCTGGGATTGGAACCACTAGAATCAGTATTCCTGTTTGGAATACTGATCATTTTGATACCAGTATTAGTTTTGGGTTTGTATTTTATGAAAAGCAGGAAGCAAATTAGGAGTTAGTCTATAATTTTGCAGGCATACCGCCGTCGATATTTATAAATTCTCCGGTTATAAACCTGGATTCATCGGTTACTAAGAATAGTACCGCATTAGCCACGTCTTCTGAGTATCCAGGCCCATCTATGATCTGCATCAAATCGAATGTTTTTTTTAAATTATGATGTTCTCCACCACCCGTTGATAATGGTG
>CAZNWQ010000030.1:0-13154 GCA_964576965.1 uncultured Dehalococcoidia bacterium | reverse complement strand
TAGTGAAAAAGGTTTTTCCTCAGGCCTAGCAGCTGGCATATTCATACCATTGTCACTATCATCACTCGGATCCTCTATAATTGCTGGTGCAATTTCAGACAAAATAGGTCCCAAGAAACTTTTTTACGTATCTATGTCAATGCTGCTATTAGCTATGACCACCATTAATACACTAGAATCTTCTTTTATGCCTCTTATCTATTCAATTATATTAGGCGCTAGTAACGGTGCTGGAAGAATTGTAACCAGTGTAATTTGGGCAGACATATACGGACGGTACAAGTTAGGACGGATACAAGGTACAGCGACCATGGTCATGATGACTGCTTCAGCCATGGGGCCTCTACCGTTAGCTTTAACCAGAGGAGCTACAGGAAACTTCACCAGCGGTATATTACTGATGTGTATCCTACCCATACTAGCAATGGCAATGATTACCATTGCTAAAACCGAAGGAATGTCCCTTAAAGGACAAGAGGAGTCATAGCTATAACAGCTGACCCCTCTCATTTGATCCTTAACTGGCTAATTTATGAAGATGAAGGATCTTTAACAAATCCTTGTGAAATACGGTCAATTATTACTGCTAAGATGACTATACCTAATCCACCCATCAAACCTCGACCGAATTCCAATTGCTGTACTCCAGCATAAACATCCGCTCCTAATCCACCTGCACCAACCAAGGCAGCGATTACTACCATTGCCAGAGCCATCATAACCGTTTGGTTTATACCAGCCATAATAGTAGGTCGTGCAAGTGGTAACTCTACTTTAACAAGAAGTTGCCATGGAGTAGTACCAAATGCCCTAGCTGTCTCTTTAAGTTCAGGAGAAACAAGACGTATGCCTAAATTGGTTAGCCTTATTCCAGGAGGCACCGCATAAATAATAGTGGCGAAAACCGCTGGAACCATACCTATGCCCAAGAAGAATATAGCAGGAATCAAATACACGAAACTGGGCATGGTTTGTGCCATATCCAGCATTGGCTTAACCATTTTTTCTACTCTGTCACTTTTTGCAGCTAATATACCAACTGGTACCGCTATGACTATAGACAAAAATGTTGCAGTTCCTACTACGGCCATGGTGACCATGGCTCCGTCCCACAAGTTAAATACATTAAGTGTAAAGAGTCCGATAACACTAAATACAGCAACTTTGTGACCATTCACTTTCCAGGCTATTAGATATAGCAATCCTGCAAACAGGTACCACGGCATATCTTGCAATTCTTTTTGCAGAGGCACCATAGCCTTAAGTAGGTTATTAACAAGACTGCGGAAATGGGTTTTAAATTTAACTTTTAATCGGAGAACTGTACTGTCTATAAATCCATAAACGTCCGTTGGCTTGATTTTCGTGTCTCCAACATTAACTGCAATTTTGTCAACTTTTTGTATCCTCTGCCCCTCTATCTCATGCTCTGCCTGTCCAGGAGCGTAAAATGGAAATGTATCAGGAACCCCCACCAGTGCTAATAAACTAAAGATCACAAAAATAGTTCCTGTAATGTATTTATGCAACTGCTCTTTCATGGAACCCAATATGGATATCATCAGGAATCCGGACAAAGACACAAATATCCAGAAATACAGTTTTGGGAAAAAATTAAACATCGCAGGACCCTTGGGAATCTGAAGGATCAAATCTACCAAAATCACTACAAAAAACAGTGTCATGGCATAAGGTTTTATCCTGTCCAATAAAGTGCCTTCTGATGAGTAAAAATCTTTTATATTCTGCATAATAACCTCTAATCAATTCATGACGATATGTTTGCCATTCATCATCTCATACAATATTTGACTTGGTCACGATTGTGTATTTGAATCATTTATCTGTGCCTGTTGGCTCTCTGCAAGACTCAAAAGTAAAGATCCTCTTGTAACTATCCCAAGCAGAGCGTCTTCCTCGTCTACAACAGCAACGGGGCAATCGCTCATAGCAGATAAAGGAACCAACTCATCTATAGGAGTGTCCTGGTAAACTCTGTTCAGGGTGGGTGGATCATTCGTAATCAGTTCTTTCAAAGAACTGGGTTTGTTCGATGAATCACCAGATAAATCCTTATCTGAAACCATCCCGATTAACTTGTTATCAGGATTAGTGATAAACACATGGTCCTCTTCTGTTTCAACTAGTTTTTCCAGCAGATCATCAACTTCAGCAGAGATATCCACAACTACTGCAGGATCCTGCATTATGCTGCCTGCGCCCAAGACTCTTGTCCGGGATATACTCCTGATAAAATCTTCAACATAAGAATCTGCGGGGTTATCTACTATTTCCTCTTTACTCCCAAGTTGCACTATCTCACCATCCTTCATAATAGCTATGCGGGAACCCAACCTAAGAGCCTCGTCCAAATCGTGAGTAATGAAAACTATGGTTTTTTTCAAAGTAGTCTGGAGATTGATTAGTTCGTCTTGCATTTCCCTGCGGATCAAAGGGTCAAGAGCACTAAATGGTTCATCCATGAGAAGTATTTCCGGATCCACTGCAAGAGCTCGAGCTAATCCTACTCTTTGCTGCATACCTCCACTAAGTTCAGTGGCATAATTGTCTTCCCATCCCTTCAAGCCAACTAATTCAATCACTTCTCGCGCTTTTTCCCAGCGTGTGTGCTTATCAATTCCTTGGATCTCAAGACCAAATGCCACATTGTCCAATATGGTTCTATTCGGCATCAACCCAAAATGTTGGAAGACCATGGCAGTTTTAGTTCTTCTAAAATTAGTCAGCTCACGACCGTTATATTTGATCACATCCTCTGCATCTACATATATTTCACCTGAATTTGGCTCTATAAGCCTTGTGAGACATCTAACCAATGTAGACTTACCACTACCCGACAAACCCATTACTACGAAAGTTTCCCCTTCATTAACATCGAAGCTTACATCCTTCAAAGCAACTACACAGCCTAATTCTTCCTGAATTACCGCCTTTTGCTTCTCGATGTATTCAGAAGACATAGCTCTATCTGGATCCTCTCCGAATACCTTCCACAATGATCTTACCGATATTCGCTTTTCGTCGGATTCAGTTCCACTTTGCTGCTCTGTTTCAACTGTAATCGCCATTGTTACTCCTATTCTCTTCTACGGAATACAAACTCTTCGTTCAGAAACCCCGTTGAGATCAAAACTTTTTATCGGTAGGCACTGCCAGCTAAAACCTGCAATGCAAAATTAATATGGGAGATTCTCCCTAGGATGAAACTCCCTTTCTATAAATATCCCACATGTTTGTACGCAACCCTTTGAAGGATTCAGCATATGCATCAAGACTCCAAAGCGTAGCGACGATTTGAATCATTCCTAAAAAGGTGTTGGCGGCGGCTCCCATATCGACATCTGGTCTAATACTGCCGTCTTTGATACCTTCATTCACAACATTTTTTATGAAATCTAGATAATTGTTCAACATAAGAGAGACTCTATCCGACATAAATATTCCATCAAATGCTATCGCCTCAGAAATAATTATGAAAGAAACTGCCCTTCGATCTTCAACGTCATTTAAATGAGCTCCCAATATCCTTCCCAAATGGTCTAACGAAGAGTCGCCAACCTGTTTACTATTGACCAGCGTTTCCATCAAATTCTGCTCAATACTGTCTACAAGTAGTGTCAGGATTGCTCGTTTACTACGGAAATGTTTATATATGGCCCCCTCTGTCAATCCAACTTTTTCGGCAATGGCATCTATAGTCACAAATTCCATGCCTTTAGAAGTGATCAAACTCTGGGTAGCTTCTATGATTTGGTGCTGTCGTTCAGAAGTGCTTTGCCTAGCCAAATTGACTCCTCTCACAAGCAAGTAAACGCTTGCTTACCTTAGCATGAAACACTAAAAGAGTCAACCACATTTGTGTCCTGTAAGTACTGTTGCAGCTATAACGAAATGATATCTCCGCCAAAATACGGACGTATTACTTCCGGTACTTTTATTGAGCCATCAGCCATTTGATAATTCTCTATTATGGATATCATAACCCTCGGCAAAGCCAATCCAGATCCATTCAGAGTATGCACTAATTCTGGCCTTGATGTTGTTTCAGATCTGTATCTAATATTGGCCCTTCTTGCTTGAAAATCCGTGCAATTAGAACAAGAGCTAACCTCAAGCCATTCTTCACAACCAGGTGCCCACATTTCCAAATCAAATGATTTGGCCGACGGAAAACTCATATCTCCAGAACAAAGTTGCAAAACTCTATATGGAATGTCTAAAAGTCTACACACTTCCATAGCATCTTTCAGAAGCTTATCTAATTCATCATTGGATGATTGAGGAGTAACCAATTTATATAATTCAACTTTGTCAAATTGATGAACACGCTTAATACCTCTGGTATCTTTGCCACCAGCTGCCTTCTCCCTCCTGAATGAGGGAGTATGTGCCACATAATAGATAGGTAAATCCTTGGCTTCCAAAATCTCGTCTCTGTGTAGACCTGTTAGAGGAACTTCGGCGGTCGGTATCAGCCACAAGTCATCTTCCTCATCTCTATACAAATTATCGGCAAATTTGGGCAGATTGCCACTACCTTCCATTATTTCTTTCCTCACTAAGTAAGGTACATAAACCTCTGTATAGCCGTGTACATTAGTGTGTAAGTCAAGCATCCAAGAATATACTGCCCGTTGCAGTCTCGCTCCTTGACCTTTGAGAGAATAGAATCTAGAGCCAGATATTTTAGAACCCCTAGGCAAATCTATAATGCCAAGATTCTCACCTAGGGTCCAATGAGGCAAAGGATTGAACTCAAAATTTGTGATTTTGCCGTATTCATTCAATACTATGTTGGAAGTCTCATCTACGCCATCCGGAACATCTTCTGCAGGTAAGTTGGGCAACTCAAGAAGTTCATCCGAAAGGCTATCTTCAATTTCTTTTACCTTATCCTCTAAAACTTTTATTTGTTGTCCTATCTCCCTGACTTCTAGTATTCTGCTCTGGGGTTTTTCTTTTAAAAGTCCAATCTCTTTACTGATCCTGTTTCTATCCGATCTTAGTCCCTCTAATAGTGTAAGATTCGATCTTCTTTCGAGATCCAAAGACAAAATAAGATCTATTGGGGGATTCTCCCCTTTTCTCTCCAGCGCTGCTATAACAGCTTTAGGATTATTTCTTATAAGATCTATACTTAGCATTCTAATAACTTCTTTGCGTACCAGTAATCAATAATATATCCATTAAATTTTAGCCGAACTATCTATCTCTCAGTTGAGGGAACAGTATAACTTCCCTGATAGAAATCTGTGAAGTAAGCAGCATGGTAAGTCTATCTATGCCCATTCCTAAACCACCAGTAGGTGGCATACCATGCTCTATCGCCAACAAGAAGTCTTCATCAAGTCTGTCTAAGTCTTCCTCCTGATCCAGATTAGCCCTCAATTCTTCCTGTTCCACGAATCTACGCCTTTGTTCGTCCGGATTATTTAATTCGCTGAATGAATTGGCTATCTCCATTCCACCTATAAAACCCTCAAACCTCTCGACCGTAGAAGGGTCATCTGGTTTTTGTTTGGCTAGAGGAGACATATCTACTGGGTAATCCATCAAGAATGATGGTTGAATTAAATTGGGCTCTACGGCAAAAGTCACTAATTTATCTATCAGCCTCCCTCGACTATTTCTTCCTTCTACAGATATGCCTAACGCTTTAATTTTTTCCTGTAGCTCTGAAGCTGCAGGAAATTCATTAAAATCAATGCCTGTAGCCCGTAAAACCTCTTCCCTAAGTGATAGCCTTTGCCAAGGTGGCTTCAAATCAATAATATTATCCCCAAAATTTAGTTTAGTTGTACCCAGAACTTCCAGACTTATTTCGGATACCATGGTTTCCACCATTTGCATTACATCATTATAGTCGGCGTAAGCTTCATAGCTTTCCAATAAAGTGAATTCAGGGTTGTGGTCTTGATCTATGCCTTCGTTCCTGAAAACCCTGCCTATTTCGTAAACTTTGTCAAAACCGCCCACTATGAGCCTCTTTAAGTATAGTTCCGTCGCTATACGCAGATATAAATCTCTATCCAGCGAATTATGATGAGTGGAAAATGGTTGTGCCATGGCACCTGCCGCAACCGGTACCAAAACAGGTGTTTCTACTTCAATGAATCCTCTATTGTCCAGAAAACGTCTCATAGATGCTATTATTTTGCTTCGTAACTTAAAATTCTTCATAGCATCTGGATTGGTAATAAGATCCAAGTATCTTTGCCTGTGCCTGGTTTCCACATCGGACAAACCGTGCCATTTTTCTGGCAATGGTCTCATCGCTTTCGCCAGAAAAACTAAATCCGAACATTCAACAGTAATTTCCCCTGTGCGAGTTAAGAACAAAGGTCCAGTTGATCCCAGGAAATCGCCTAAGTCCAAATCTCTGACAATTGAGTAATCATCACCCAAGATATCTCTTTTTAACAGCAATTGTATCTGCCCGGAGTCGTCCTGTAGTTTAACAAAGGTAGCGTTGCCCATAATTCTCAACGCAACTATCCGCCCCGCAACTTTAACTTCATCAGTTTTAGAATCTGGGCTCAATGTGTCTCTTTTTGCCTCAAAAAACTCTACGGCATCAGAAATATTGTGACTGCGTTGAAATCTGTTGGGATAAGGGTTTATACCTTTTTCTATTAACTTGTTATATTTTTCCCGCCTACTTGCCAGCAGATCTCCACCCTTATTATCCGTTTCATCCATTATTAAAACCAAAACCTTATTAATTTGAAGTCGATACAGTACTGCATTCTAAGCCTAGCAAAAAAAACTGTAAAGCACAGAATCTCTTTGTTTATCAATTCCATGGCTATATGATAAAATAAGATGCTTTATAAACGGCAAAGTCCGCCAGGAGTAGAAATTGAACTGGCTAGACATATCAATAATAATTACATTCGGATTAGGTTTATACGCAGGCTGGAGAATAGGCCTGCTTGGCATTACATTTACTAGCGTAGGAATTGTATTCGCAGCTGTTTTTGCGGGAAGCCTCAACAACCATCTAGAACCAATAATAGGTGATGTGGTCTCTAGTGACCTGTTATCAACCTGGATTTCATATATAATCATCTTCGGGTCTGTATTTGGAATATCCCAAGCATTCAAATCTTTATTTAAAAACTTACTAAAGATGGTATTCCTTGGATGGATTGATACTCTGGGCAGTATTATGCTTGGAATAGTCATGGCAACTGTATTATCCAGCACATTGGTCTCAGTTTTATCAAAATATTCCCATGATCTCGTAGTTCAACCATGGAACGAAAGCCCCAATATTGGAGAAATCATTGTAGATGGCACCGGAATCCCAAAAAATGTAAATGATGCCTTGGTAGAATCTACTCTGGTACCAGTATTACTGGATGTCCGCAAAGTAATTCCCGGCAGTATACTAAGTTTTATACCTGGTGATTTCGACCAATCTCTTGATACACTGGAAAAACAAATAAATGATAAGTGAAAAAACATTGGAAGAAAACACTAAGATTAATGCCAAGGTGCTCGTATTAAATCAAAACTATCAACCTCTCAACCTATGCAATGCCAAGAGGGCTATAGTACTAATAAATTTAGGCAAAGCTGATTTAATCGAAAACGGATTCGGAGCCATCAGGACACCAAGCTTTTCATTTCCTGTCCCTTCGGTCATAAGGCTTATGGTTTTGATAAAGAGACCTCTAAAATTACAGAAGTTATCTAGAAGAGAAGTGTTTTCTAGAGACAAATACTCATGTATATATTGTGGTAAAGAAACCGAACAATTGACTCTCGATCATATTTTCCCCAGATCTAGAGGCGGCGGGAGTTCTTGGGAGAATGTGGCCAGTGCGTGCATGCCTTGCAACCATCGGAAAGCCGGAAGGACTCCTAAAGAAGCAGGAATGAAACTCATGAAAGAAGTTGGTGCCCCAAAATTAAACCCATATTCACTTTTCACAAACAAAGCAATAGATGAAAATTGGTACAAATTTATGCCTTGGTTAGCGAAGCACTGATTTAAATATAGAATTAAAATCTGTCTTTTGTAATTTTTCTGATTACCAGATTCACTGGAGTCTCAATCTCGCTGTATATTACCTGATCCGGACTTATTATTACTTCAGCCGAAACGACGTTTTCGTTCAGTTCAATTTCGACTTTATCGAAAAGATCTACCCCTAACTCTCCAGGATCACAATATACTACTTTACTCCATCTATTGACTCTGACACCGATAAGTTTAGACACTAAATCACCTTATTTCTTGTTTTCTAATTTATCTGGCACCGAAAGCATTAGTGAATCCAATACCAGCCTGGAGTTAACGTTGTTTTTCAATAATTCTATTGTTTCCTCTATCTTATGTATGAACGTCAGGATTTGGAAATTGGACATCATGGCAGAATGTCGTAGCAAAATATCTAAAGCAAATGTGTTCAATACACTTCCTGGTAATCCATTTTTTGTGACCATTAAATCACGCCACCAAGACATCAGTACTCCCAAATTTTTTATGGCTCCTTCTTTATCATTTCTAAGAGTTCTATCAATATCCTCCGCGTACTCCAGTCTGCTTTCCAAATCATTTTCAAAAAGAGTAGATGCAATATGAATTCTGTGCTTGTAATCATCTATAATTTCTGGGTTTTTGCTGGCGTCAATCGCCCATCCTACACTGCCCTTAGATAATTTAGACAATTCTACACGTTGCTGTTGATCACCATATGAAGATAGAGCCAAAGTTGCCTCTATTTTTTCCTGCGAGACGTGAGTAAAGGCAATTATTTGACATCTGGACGTTATTGTAGGCAGAATCGCTGAATAATTGTCGGTTATAAGTATAAAAACAACGTTGGGCGGAGGTTCCTCAATCCATTTCAGTAATGCACCAAAGGCATCATCGGTTAGAAAACTTGCCTCTCTAAATATGAAAATCCTATACATCCCTTCAAGAGGTTTAAGTATAAAAGTACGTTGGATATCTATAATGTCTTCTATCCCCACACTAAACTTGTTACCGGAGATGTTTTGTTCAGGGTTTACTTCAATAATTCGTACGTCTGGGTGATTCTCTTGCGATATTTTCCAACAAGATAAGCAAACCCCACATGGTCCCTCAATTGAAACGTCTTTGCACTGTAGAAATTGGGCAAACTTGATTGCTAAAGTTTCTTTGCCTACATTAGCGGGGCCTGAAAAAAGATATGAGTGAGATATCTGACCCTTTGTTACACTCTTAGCCAACAATGAAACAACGTGTTCATTCCCAACAAAATTCCACATACTCATAAAAAGATCCTTTTAAACAAGATCGTAAATCATCATGTCGTCGTATGTTTCTCTTCTTCTTATAACTCTAGATTTGCCGTCATTAACCATGACGACAGCTGGCCTCGGAACCATGTTGTAGTTACTAGCCATGGACGGTGCGTAAGCCCCCGCTGCCGGAATTGCCAAAATATCCCCAGCTTCCAACATTGGAAACATAACATCTCTCAACAATATATCTCCTGATTCACAAAACTTACCAGCTATGGATACTTTTTCTGCAATGTCACTTCCCATTTTATTTGCGATGACTGCTTCATATTCGGCTTGATACAAAGCTGGTCTAATATTATCTCCCATACCCCCATCAACAGACACATATTTACGAATACCCGGAATGTCTTTCGAGGATCCTATACTATAAATTGCAATACCAGACCGGCCTATAATTGATCTACCAGGTTCTATAATTAACTGAAGATTGTCTCTGCCCTTCAAAGCTGATGTTATAGCTTCTGCATATTCCTTAACTGCAGGCGGCTTTTGATCTCGAGTATAGGCTATTGCAAATCCCCCACCCGGGCTTATCTCACTTATATCTAAATTCGATTCCTCAGCAAAATTTAAGACAATCTCCATAGCCTTGGTATAAGGTTCTAATTCAAAAACAGGCGATCCTAAATGAAAATGCAATCCAACAATCCTTACATTTGATAACCCTCTGGCCATTTCTACTGCCTGTAAAGCTTGACCTGTTTGTATAGAGAATCCAAACTTGCTGTCCAAAACCCCTGTAGTAGTGTAAACATGTGTGTGTGGATCTATTCCAGGGGAAACACGAAGAAGTACATCCTGAACAATATGTTTTTCTTTGGCAATACTATCGAGTAAAGTCATTTCATGAAAATTATCTATTACCACTCTATGAATATTGTAGTCTACAGCCATCGATAGCTCGTCCGCACTTTTATTATTGCCATGGAAATAGATCATATCTGAAGGGAAATTTGCCTTTTGTGCAACTGCTAATTCGCCGCCAGAAACCACGTCAAGACCCAAGCCTTCTTCATTAAATAAATTTGCGAGGGCAAGATTTATGAAAGCTTTACTAGCGTAAACAACTCTAGTGTTTGGGTAATAGTCCCTGAATGTGTTGACAAATTCTCTGCATTTTTCTCTCAGCGTAACTTCATCCAAGATATACAATGGTGTGCCATGCTCTCTGGCAAGATCGGAAACGTCACAACCACCTATAGACAGATTTCCATTGGGACTTATGCCAGTATTATAAGGGAAAAGTTCAATATTTGGAAAATTCAATGCTTGTCTCCTTACTATCAGATTGATTAGATGTGAACAACTTCTTCTTCAATAATCTTACCGTCCTCTATAAAAAATGCTCTTAACCTCTTATTTGTATCTACATCCTCGGAAAGAGAAATTAACACGAATAATGTATCAGGCCACGGCTCTGCCAGTCGAACATCTGTGTCTGAGGGGTACGCCTCAGAATGAGTATGAGAATGGTAGATTGCTCCCACCAATTCTTCCCTGTCCAAATCCTGCATAACCTCTAAATGTTGTAGTGGGTCCATGGTATACCGATAGGGACTCTTGGTTTTATTATCCATCCGATAAACCTTAACCACTTCCTCCCCTTTAACTCCCAAAACCCCGCAACATTCATCAGGATTTTCTTCATTGGCATGATCAACCAGTTCTTTAAAACGATCCTTGTTTATTCTGAGCATAATCAACCACATTCTAATATCATTCTGACTATCTTGGCTATACCTAAACCAGTGAAAATGATCGACTGTATCCTCGGTAACTGATATACTGTATATCTGTTATATATAAGCGGGAGTAGCTCAGCGGTAGAGCACCGCCCTTCCAAGGCGGCTGTCGTGGGTTCAAGTCCCATCTCCCGCTCCACAATCAGCATCACGAACACGAATCTAAATTTTATCCTATAAATCACCTACACAAGAATTTGTCTAAATTAAAAAAACACAGGCCTACATCAAGTGAAGTCCATTCATTATTGCAGCAATATCAGGGTCAGGTTACATGGACTCCGAGGTATGATCCGATATCGGAACTCGTCTTCACAATACTGACTCAACACACTTCAGATAGTAATGCTCTCAAGGCTTTCAATAATCTTCTTGGGCAATTCCCATCATGGCAAGATATTCTAGACGCTGACGATGAAGAGGTTGCGAAAACAATATTCATAGGTGGCCTTTCGAAAATAAAAGCTCCGAGAATAAAGTCAGTTCTCAAGGTTATAAAATCTGATACAGGATCTTTCAACATAGATTTCCTTAGTCATATGACTTTAACGGAAGCAAAAAATTGGCTCAAAAGCCTTCCAGGAGTAGGACCAAAAACTGCTGCGGTAGTTTTGGCATTCGCCTTGAATATGCCTGCAATGCCGGTTGACACACATATATATAGAGTCAGCAAACGATTAGGTTTGATCGGAAAGAAAATCGATGTAGATAAAGCACACGATATACTTGAAAACAGTGTAAATCCAAATAAAGTATTTTCATTCCATGTATACCTTATACAACACGGTAGAACCGTCTGTAAGGCCAGAAAACCACTCTGTAACGAATGTGTTTTGAATGATAAATGCCAGTCTGCTTTCAAATTGTAGTTGGCCGGAAATTCCTTGTTGCTCTTATGCTAAGCAGGTATTATACTGATCCTCTGCTAAAGTTAGGAGATCTACAATGATAAAAGCGGCAATAATTAACGTAACGGGTTACGCGGGTATAGAATTAGCTCGCTTACTTCATAGACACCCTGATACTGAACTGGTACAAGTGACAGGAAGAAGTGCATCCGGGCAGAAACTGGGAGACGTATTTCCTCACTTGTCCGATATCAATCTGAATGTCGATGAGGAGATATCAGCATCGGTTGATGTAGTATTCTCCGCGCTACCTCAAACCGCCAGTGCAGAGGCTTTGATCCCTATGGTGGAAAAAGGAGTTAAATCAATTGACATCAGCGCTGACTTTAGGCTAAAAAGTGCTTCGGAATACGAAGAATGGTACGGTGTACCTCACCCAAAACCACAACTTTTAGAGACTGCAGCGTATGGGCTACCAGAAATTAACAAGAGTGAGATAAAGTCCTCGTCCCTAGTGGCAAATCCAGGTTGTTACCCTACCGCTGCTTTATTGGCACTGGCTCCGGCGGTAAGGGAAAATATAATAGGCGAAGATATAATAATTGATGCAAAAAGTGGTGTGTCTGGAGCTGGCAGAAGCCTAAATTTAACGACTCATTTTTCAGAAGTTAATGAAAATGTTTCTGCGTACGCAGTTAAAGGGCATAGACATCTGCCTGAGATAACCCAAGAATTAAGTCGCTCACATAATTCCTTTACCCCTAAAATAACGTTTCTACCTCACCTAATACCAATGACTAGAGGGATATTGGATTCTTGCTATGCAACTCTGGTAGATAATTTTATTGAATCAAATGATAGGACAATTGCTAAGGTTAAGGATATATATCAAGATTTCTACAAAAATGAACCGTTTGTTAAAGTCGTAGATTCCCCTCCAATGACTAAACACACTCTCGGTAACAATGATTGTATAGTCTACCCAACTGTAGACTCTAGAACTAACCGGCTCGTCGTCATAAGCTGCATTGATAACCTAGTTAAGGGCGCCGCCGGACAGGCTATACAAAATATGAATCTGATGTTTGACATGCCTGAAAACGAAGGTCTGGAACAATTAGCGCTTTACCCGTAAAATGTATCAAGTCATGGTTGAATAAACAACAAAACATTTGACTAAATGCCCTCATCGTCTAGCCGGCCTAGGACGCCACCCTTTCAAGGTGGAGATCAGGGGTTCGAA
>CAZNWQ010000029.1:0-13461 GCA_964576965.1 uncultured Dehalococcoidia bacterium | reverse complement strand
TGAATTCGTACTCAGGCATGGCAGCTGCGGCAGCCGGATTTGCCTTAGACAACCTACTGTTAATCATCAGTGGATCATTGGTAGGGGCTTCAGGTTTTATACTTACACAAATCATGTGTAACGCAATGAACAGATCTATTTGGAACGTTATGTTTGGTGCCTTCGGAGCAGTAACTGCTGATTCAAGTAGTACCGATAATCAGGCAAAACAAGCAATAGCTACAACGGCTGAGGATTCTGCCATAATTCTGGCTTATGCGAAGTCTGTAATATTCGTGCCTGGATATGGATTGGCAGCTGCACAAGCACAGCATCAAGTAAGAGAATTAGCCACTTTACTCCAATCTAGAGGTGTATATGTAAGGCATGCCATACACCCAGTAGCAGGCAGGATGCCTGGGCATATGAATGTTCTCTTAGCAGAGGCAGACGTTCCTTATGATCAGTTGTACTCTATGGAAGATATTAACGAAGATTTTGAGCGAACCGACGTAGCTGTAGTGGTGGGGGCAAACGATGTGACAAATCCAGTGTCACGAGATGTTCCGGAAAGCCCTATATACGGCATGCCAATCCTAAACGTTGACATGGCGAAAACAATAATATTCATAAAGAGAAGTCTTAGTCCCGGTTTCGCTGGGATAGACAACCCTTTGTTCTACAACCCCAAGACCCGCATGTTATTCGATGATGCTCGACGGGCTCTTACCGAAATAGTAAATGCTATAAAAACACTTTGATGACGTGCTCTAAAGATATCTAACAAACTTGTTTGTTTCATCTACTGTTATTATTTGAGGCTCAATCGTTTCATCAGACAATTCAAACCCCATTATAATTATCTGGTCACCTTCTTTTATTAAGTGAGCAGCAGCGCCATTCATGCAAATAATACCGGAGTGACGTTCTCCGACCATAACATACGTTTCGATTCTGGCCCCATTAGTGTTATCTACTACCAATACTTTCTCTCCTGGCCATAATCCAGTTCTATCTATAAGATCCTCGTCTATAGTTATACTACCAACATAATTTACATTGGCTTCAATGACAGTGGCACTATGTATCTTTGACCGTAACAACCATCTCATATTATTATGAGTCTCCCCTGTAATTAAATTTCAACGCCTCAGTGGAAGCTCCGAAAAACCACCCGATTATACTACTTGATTTCAGTTTGTGAAAGATAGACAAACACCATTTTGGGTCAATTTAACGATGTTTATATGTAAGACGAGCGATCCTTGACACCTTCAATGATAATCAGATAGGCTAATAGCCTAAAGACTGAGAAGGAGAAGAGTAAAGGAACTCAAGATTCTTAGCGAGTCTGATATGGTGCGAGCAGATGGATCTTCTTCCTTGAAAATCACTCTGGAGGTGCTGTCTAAAACTAAGCGTATCTTAGGAGTAAGATGAGACGGAATCCTCCGTTAACAGGTTATAGCATAATGCTTTTCAGAGAGCCCCAATCGGGGAATTAGGGTGGTACCGCGGGAATTAAACTCGTCCCTTAATGGACGAGTTTTTTGTTTATACAAGTTTAGAGAAATAGTGCAAATATCTGTCCCATTGAGACAGTTTCAGGTTTACAGCTTAGTTTTATTCTGAGGAATAGTTATGGTGAACAAGAAAAATAACAATGCAGGAAACAAACAAACATTTAATCCGGTAAATGCTAAAGTGGATTTTCCTAACATGGAAAAGGAACTTCTGTCGTGGTGGACTAAGAACGGCATTATGAAGAAATACTTGGTAGTAAATCAAAATGCTACCAAAAACTGGTCGTTTATAGACGGACCTATAACCGCCAATAATCCTATGGGAGTACATCACGCATGGGGTCGTTCCTATAAAGATCTATACCAGAGATATAAAACTATGCAAGGTTTTAAACAAAGGTATCAAAATGGGTTTGACGGTCAAGGGTTATGGGTAGAAGTGGAAGTGGAAAAAGAAATGGGATTCAATTCCAAAAGAGATATAGAGGAATTCGGTATTGATCGTTTTGTAGAGGCTTGTAAGAAGAGAGTGCAGAATTACGCCGATATCATAACAGAACAATCTATAAGACTTGGTTACTGGATGAACTGGGAAGATTCTTATCATACTATGTCAGATCAAAACAATTACACGATATGGCATTTTCTGAAGAAATGTAATGAAAAGGGATGGCTCTACGAAGGAACTGATGTAATGCCTTGGTGTCCAAGGTGTGGAACTGGATTATCTGAGCACGAAATAGCTACTGAGGGATACAAAGAAATAGTTCACTCTAGTGTATTTGTAAAATTTCCTTTGGTCGGGAAATCAAATGAATACATTTTGATTTGGACAACCACTCCATGGACCCTAACTTCTAACGTTGCAGCAGCCGTGCATCCCAAACTGAAATATTCGAAAGTGTCTCACAATGGAGATGTCTTTTACATCTGCAAAACATTAATAGGAATATTCGGGGACGAAGTTGAAGTAATAGAAGAACTAGATGGAGAACAATTGGTAGGCATAGAGTATATAGGGCCATTCGATGAACTAACAGCACAGCAAAATATAAAACACACTGTCATACCTTGGGACATGGTTAGCGGGGATGAGGGAACTGGGATAGTACATATAGCCCCGGGATGTGGTAAAGAAGACTTTGCCTTATCTAAGGAATTTAACTTACCTGCAATAGCTCCTCTAGACGAGTTCGGTAATTACGTGAATGGGTTCGACTGGCTTGAAGGCAGCAATGTTACCGACATAAATGATGCCATATTCAAAAGTTTGAAAGACAAAGGGTACCTTTTAAAGATCCAAAAGTACTCACACCGGTATCCTGTGTGTTGGAGATGCGATTCTGAGTTAGTTTTTCGATTAGTTGATGAATGGTTTATCTCTATGAGAGAGCTAAGGCATTTAATAGCAGATGTAACCAAAAAGATAAATTGGATTCCGTCTTTTGGTTTAGAACGCGAATTGGACTGGCTCAAAAATATGGATGACTGGATGATCTCAAAAAAGCGATATTGGGGGCTGGCATTACCAATATACAAATGTGAATGTGGTCACGTGGATGTAATAGGAGGTAAAGACGAACTAGAATCCAGAGCTGCGGAAGGATGGTCAGACTTTGCAGAACATTCACCACATAAGCCTTGGATAGACTACGTGAAAATTAAATGTACAGCATGTAACTCTATGGTTGAAAGAGTAAAAGATGTTGGCAACCCTTGGTTGGATGCAGGAATTGTTCCCTATTCTACTCTAAAGTATCTATCTGATAAAGAATATTGGAATGAGTGGTTTCCGGCAGAATGGATCTCTGAAAGTTTTCCCGGACAATTTAGGAATTGGTTTTACTCCCTTCTTACAATGAGTACGGTACTTGAAAATCATGAACCTTTTCGCTCAGTATTTAGCTACGCACTAATGAGAGATGAAAACGGTGAGGAAATGCATAAGAGCAAGGGTAACTCCATAGAGTTCATAGAGGCCGCTAACAACATGGGAGTAGACGCTATGAGGTGGGTGTTTGCAAGACATAATCCTGCACAAAACCTAAGTTTTGGGTACACTGCCGTGGAAGAAGTAAGAAGACATTTCCTCTTAACTCTGTGGAATATATATTCATTTTTCACCACATACGCAATTATAGATAATTTTGATCCATCTCAAATATCAGAGATGAATCACGGATCTAATGCAAACATGGACCACTGGATAATTTCAGAATTGAATTCACTGATATCGAATGTAACAAAAAGCTTAGATGAATATGACTCAACCACAGCTGCCCGAAACTTAGAAGAATTCGTTGAACTATTATCTAACTGGTATGTGCGGAGAAATCGAAGAAGGTTTTGGAAAAGCGAAAATGATGAAGACAAGATATCCGCCCATAGTACCCTTTACATATGTTTGTTAACGGTAACCAAATTAATTGCTCCCATCACCCCTTTCATATCAGAAGAACTATATCAAAATCTGGTTAGGAACGTAGACGTGGAGGCCCCAGAAAGTGTGCATTTATCTCGTTTTCCTGTCGTTGATACTAGCAAAATCAATGGTAGGTTAGATACTGCTACAAGATTAGCAATGAAAATATCAAGTATTGGACGTTCAGCCAGGAGCAAGGCTGGTATAAAAGTGAGGCAGCCTCTACAGTCGGTTCTGGTAAAGACACCAAATGAAAGTGAAACGGACGATTTGAATATTGTGAAGGATCAGATAATTGAAGAATTGAACGTCAAGGATGTGCTCAAACTGAATAATGAACTTGAGGTTCTGGACTTCCAAGTTGACATTAACAAAGCTGTATTAGGACCGAAATACGGTTCGGAAATGTCAAAAATCTCGAACGCTCTACAAGCATTAGACAGTAATGAAATAGCCATTAAGGCTAAGAACGGGGAATCTTTTGATGTAGCAGGTTACAAATTACACCAAGAAGACATTTCGGTAAACATTGTTGATAAACCAAATTTCACTTCGATATCTGAAAATGGATACACAATAACAATACACACCGAAATGTCTTCCCAATTAATCGGTGAAGGGATAGCAAGGGAACTGGTACACAAAATACAGGGGATGAGAAAATCTGCTGGATTTCAAATAGAGGATCAGATTTCCATACATTATGAATCAGGAGATGTCATGTCAAATGTCATAAGTGCATTTTCTTCTTACATACAACAAGAAACCTTAGCAAGTTCGTTACTGGCTGGAAAACCCACAAGTGATAGCTATACAGAACGTCAAAATATTAACGATTTTGATTTACTGATTGGAATAGCAAGAAAATCATAAGGAGTTAAAGTAGCTTTGATATACAACAACAAAGATTACAAATCTTTACATATCCAAGTTAACGATGGAGTGGGGTTCATAACATTTGATCGTGCCGCCAATGAAAATAGGGTAAATCTTTCAATGGCAAACGACATCCGTGCCATATGTGAAGAGTTTAATTTTTCATCAGAGGTAAACGTTGTTCTGATAACAGGTACTGGCAGATATTTCTGTGGGGGAGATGAGGAAAATAGTGTTAGATCGGAACCAACCAGCCAATTGAGGGATGAAATATATAGAATGCAAAACTTTAGACTAGCACCATCTTTACTCAATATAGACAAACCGGTTGTTTGTGCAATAAACGGAGATGCTATAGGACACGGACTGGAAATAGCCATGTGCTCAGACATCAGGCTTGCGGTACCCAATGCAAAATTCAGCATGCCTCAAATAATCCACGGTTCAATGCCTTGGGACGGGGGCACACAATTGCTGCCTAGGTTAATTGGACGATCAAATGCATCTGAACTGCTACTGACTGGCAAAACAATTAACTCCAAGAAGGCATTAAGCATGGGGCTAATTGAATCTGTAATACCTAAGCCAAAGCTGTTGACCGAAGCCAAAATCCTGGCTCATTCCATATCAAGACTGGGCCCAATAGCCACTAAGTATGCCAAAGAAGCCGTATTGAAGGGAATAGAAATGACTATAGAACAAGGGATGAGGCTTGAGATGGATTTAAATCTTCTTTTGCAAACTACAGAGGATAGAGCTGAAGGCTTGTCTTCATTTATGGAGAAACGAACACCCAAATTTACTGGAAAATAATTAAACACCACCAGCAAAGGTTTAATAGAATGAACAATAGTTTCCCTACAATCATATATCAAAAAAATGGGAAGGTGGCGAGTATAATACTAAACAGGCCACATGTCTTGAATGCTCATAATATCCAAATGAGAGATGACCTGTACCAAATACTAGAAGCAGCAAGAGACGATACAGATGTGACGTGTATAACATTAACAGGTGCTGGTGAAAGGTCGTTTTGCACGGGTGCAGACCTTACAGAATTCGGCACAGCTCCATCTAGAGTTATCGCTAGACAGGTGAGGTGGGAACGGGATCTTTGGGGTTTAATATTAAGCATAAATAAACCAATTATTGCGGGTTTACATGGCTATGTGTTAGGCTCTGGTATGGAAATGGCTATGCTCTGCGACATAAGAATAGCGTCAGACGATGCCGTCTTCGGAATGCCCGAAGCAGCCTTAGGAATGATCCCTGTAGCTGGAGGAACACAAATCCTACCTCGAACTATAGGAATTGGGAAAACTATGAGCCTGCTCCTGACACACAAGAATATATCTGCTCAAGAAGCGAAAGATATAGGAGCCGTTAATGAAGTAGTTAACAGAGAATCCTTGTGGCATCACGTTTTTAAGGCGGCTGAGCAAATATCATCCCATGATGGATTATCGTTAGAAACTATAAAAGGGGATTTGAGAAATGGATTAGACAGACCACTATTGGAAGCCATGAATTCTGAATACAATACTGCATTGAACATGATAATGGCAAAAACGCTTTATTAACTCATATAAATTGTATTATATTATATAGCAAATACGCATATCAAAATCTTAGACGGAGGCACAACATACATGAATACCACCGAATTACTTAATATTACAGCTCTTATAGTTCCAGATAGACCTGCAATAATATTTGACGAAAAGGAAATTTCCTTCGGCGAACTCGGAGACCGAGTAAATAGACTGGCTAACGGCTTGGCTTCTTTAGGAGTGGGATCTGGCGACAGAGTAGCAGTCATGCAAGTGAATTGTAACGAACATATAGAAAGTTATTTTGCAACTGCAAAACTAGACGCGATATTCGTTCCCATTAATTTCAGGGCTAGGGCAGAAGAACTAACCTTCATGCTAAATGACTCAGGTGTGAAAGCAATAATTCTTGGTGATCGATATCAGGATATGCTCAACACAATATCTCCTGAACTTACCACTGTAGAAAGCAAAATTACCCTCGAATCTGCGGGTGAGGGGTTTGTTTCTTATGATGACCTGATCAAGAATTCTTCTAGTGATGATCTCTTTCCGTTGGCTGACGGTGACGAAACTACTATTATTATGTTCACGGCAGGTACCACAGGCACTCCAAAAGGTGTGATGTTGAGTCATAATAGTTTTACGTCATATATCTTAGCAAACGTCGAACCCGTTGATATGGAGTCAGCAGAGCGAAATATACTAACTGTACCTCTACACCATATAGCAGGAATGCAAGCGGTAATGGCAGCTATATACGGAGGAAGAACACTAGTGCTGCAGAGACAATTTGATGCTGAAGGATGGATGAAACTTGTTCAAGACAAGCAAGTAAATCGAGCAATGATGGTTCCAACAATGCTAAAGATGTTGATGGACCAACCCACGTTCACTCAATATGATCTATCCAGCCTCAAAGTCATTACGTACGGAGCGGCACCCATGCCATTAGAAGTGATTAAGAAAGCCATATCCGAATTTCCAAACACTAGGTTTATAAATGCCTTTGGTCAAACAGAAACCGCTTCAACAATAACTATGTTGCCTCCTGACGATCATGATATAAAGGAGAGTGATCCAGATTACGAAATGAAACTTAAAAGGTTATCTTCTATTGGAAAACCCCTCCCTGATGTCGAAGTTAAGATAGTTGATGAAGATGGTAAGGACGTGGCGGTCGGTGAAAATGGGGAAATAGTGGCCAGGGGCGATAGATTAATGAAGGGCTATTGGAACAGAGAGGAAGCCACAAAAGAGACTCTGCGGGGTGGGTGGTTATATACCGGAGATCTAGGATATTGGGATCCAGACGGGTATATATTTCTATCTGGCCGTGCTAAAGACTTCCTAAAGCGAGGAGGGGAGATGATAGCACCAGAAGAAGTTGAACAAATAATTATGTCTCATCCCTCGGTAGACGAAGCAGCAATAATAGGGGTTCCAGACGTTGAATGGGGCGAGCGAGTGAGAGCAATGGTTGTTATAAAACCTGGACAAGAATTGACATCTGAAGATGTAGTAGAACATTGCAGGCCTAAAATGGCTGGATTTAAGAGACCAGAGGACGTGGTTTTCATAGATGAATTACCCAGAAACCCAATGGGTAAAGTGCTAAAGAGGGTACTTCGAGAAGAATATGATCAGCCAATAGGTTCGTATGACTAAACAATCCAGGTCATTGGTATGGAATTAAGTAGCATTGAACACTAGATTAAGAGCGATCTAACCCGTTGGTCAGATCGCTCTTAAGTGTTTTTAGTTAGTGTGTAATTGGACATCCTTATACCTTACTGACAGGCAAAACAGACCCATGAAAGATAACACAAACGAAGAATCTGAAAAGATGAAGAGTGATAGGAGACAGGCTGCTCGTCATAAAAGGAAATACGGGCCTAAGATACACGGGAAAAAACTAGCTGAAACTGTACGGAATGCTCTGAACAAACGCTCAAATAAATCGAATCCAAAGTAACCGCTCTTCCACTGCTAGGACAGAACTTTTTGTACAGTTACTCCTATTTCAGCTGGAGAAGGTGCAATCGATACACCAGCTTCAACCAAAGCCGTGACTTTCTCTTCGGCGGTTCCAGCAGATCCCGTGATTATTGCCCCTGCATGACCCATGCGACGACCTGGAGGGGCAGTAGTTCCTACTATCAAACCCACAACAGGCTTGTTAACGTTCTTGCGAATATATTCTGCTGCTTCTTGTTCTTTTGTCCCTCCGATTTCACCGATCAAAACTATAGCGTCGGTATCGGGATCGTTATTGAATAATTCCAGTATGTCAACAAACGAACTACCTACGATTGGATCTCCGCCTATCCCTACGCATGTAGACTGTCCTATACCCAGCTCAGTAAGTTGATTTACAGCTTCATAGGTCAATGTTCCACTACGAGAAACCACTCCCACTCTACCCGGAGCATGTATGTTACCAGGCATTATCCCTATCTTGGCTTTTTCTTCAGGGGATATCAGCCCAGGGCAGTTAGGACCTATCAATTTAGTAGATTTGTCTTCCAAATACTTTTTGACTTTTACCATCTCCATTACAGGTATTCCCTCTGTAATACATGCAATCAATGGTATGCCAGCGTCCGTAGACTCCAATATTGCGTCCGCAGCAAACGCGGCAGGAACAAATATCAAAGCTACGTTGGCACCAGTTTCATCCACGGCTTGAGTAACAGTGTCAAAAACCGGAACCTTATCCTCCCAAATAGTTCCGCCTCGTCCCGGAGTAACTCCTGCGACTAAATTGGTGCCATATTCCATACATCTGGCAGCGTGAAAACTACCTTCTCTACCAGTCAAACCTTGTACTAATAATTTTGTATTTCTATCGACCAGTATACTCACTGGTACCTCCTCTTAATTTCAAGTATTAGAAGCAGATTCCTTAATAACGGATGCCGCTTCTTTTAAATCTTTTACCAATGAAATTGTTAGGCCTGAACTGGCCAATATATCCTTGCCTTCATTCGCGTTAGTGCCAAGCATTCTGACTACAATTGGGATCCTTATTTCAGTCTCTTTACACGCAGCCACAATACCCCTAGCTGCGACGTCGCATCTAAGAATTCCACCAAAAACATTTACAAGAATGCGTTTAACTTGCGGGTCTGCGAGCAATATGCTGAATGCTTGAGAAACTTGTTCCTCAGTAGCTCCTCCACCGACATCAAGAAAGTTTGCAGGCATTGCATCTGCCATAGATATAGAATCCATAGTAGCCATGGCAAGGCCTGCGCCGTTCACCATACAACCCACATCTCCATCCAGTTTTACGTAATTTATGCCAAACTTACTGGCTTCGACTTCTAAAGGATCTTCTTGAGAGGGATCTCTCAATTCTCCTAGATCAGGATGGCGGAAAAGAGCGTCATCGTCAAAATTTAACTTGGCGTCAAGTGCAAGAAGTTGTCCATCTTCTGTTACCGCCAAAGGATTTATCTCAGCCAGAGAACAATCCTTTGCCTCAAAGACTTTATATAGATTTGCTATAAGAGTAGAAGCAGGTCTGATTAGGTCTCCGGGAATATTTATACCATAAGCCAATGCTCTGCATTGAAACGGCTGTAGTCCTACTATAGAATCCACATTGACTCTGATTATCTTTTCTGGAGTTTTTGCAGCCACTTCCTCTATGTCCATACCCCCTGCTTCACTGGCCATAATAACTGGACTCCTAGTAGAACCATCAATAACTATAGCCAAATAGTATTCCTTAGCCACAGACAAGGTTTGCTCTATCAAAACATTGTCAACTGATGCCCCTTCAGGACCAGTTTGATGAGTCACTAACTTAGTGCCCAAAAGTTTTTCAGCAATCGTTTCAGCTTCCTCAGCGGAGCCAACAACTTTAACACCGCCAGCCATGCCTCTTCCCCCGGCATGTATTTGTGCTTTAACCACACCAGACCCTCCCAACTTTTCCATGATATTATTCACTTCTTGGGAAGTTGATGCGACACCTCCATCTGGCACAGGAATGCCGAATTGAGAGAGAATTGCTTTTGCTTGATACTCGTGTACCTTCATTCTTTATCTCCACTAGGATTTGTATGAGTGCTCCCAAAATCTACCGTAATATAACTCCAGTAAAACAACAATTTAAATGACCCTGGAGACCCATTGGATTAAATCATAACCATCTTATCAGCGCCTGTCTATAGCAGTAAAGTTGATTTACACCATTATTCACTCACCTAATAATGTATATCTTTACTGGTGCCTCCCCCGGCTGCAATAACATCTCCATTAATAGCAATGGATCTTGGGGATGCAAGAAATGTAGCTATGTAGGCTATGTCGGTGGCATCTATTATAGTTTTGACACTATTGGCATTCGCCATTAGTTTTTCAGCTTCAGCAAAACTAATACCTAGATTTACAGCTTGGTTAGTCAGACTCTCAAAGGTTCTTTCCGTTCGAGTCGCCCCAGGATGAATCACTGTGCTATTAATACCATACGGTCCCAATTCCTCTGCCAAATTCTTCGTCATAGCGACCACAGAGACGTTGCGCATGCTACCAATAGTATTACCCGACTGTCTAGCATTAAGACCGCTGATGTTAATTATTCGCCCCCAACCATTTTGCTTCATATAAGGAGCCACTGCTTTGGCACACCGCAAATAGCCCATAACTTTAACATTCATATCCAACCAAAATTGGTCTTCGGTCAAATCATCTAAGTCAGAGGTTACAGATCTGCTGCTTGGTTGAGCAGCACAATTGACCAATATGTCTATCCTGTTCAATATTGCCATAGCCTGTTCAATCATAGATGCAACGGATTCCTGATCCCCAGTATCGACAATTAGAGGAATAACTTTTCCTCCTGTTTCAGCACTAATATCTTTTGCCGCAGATTCAAGATTATTAAGGTTCCTAGACGATATAACTACGTCTACTCCCTCAAAAGAAAGCTGTTTTGCAATTGCCTTCCCTATTCCTAAACTACCACCAGTTACTATAGCCGTTTTACCTTTTAGATTTAGATCCATTGTGAAACCTCCATAATTGACAAATATAGTAGACAGATCTTTAATGTAACCTACTAAATATATGATTAATTAAACCAACAAGGAAACCAGTATACTGGCAACAATGTTGCAAAGTATACGTTAAGAGGATTGAATAGACATTTTCTCAATGATATAATGCCGCCCAAGTGCTACAACCAACTCTGTTAGGAGGAATACAACATGACATATATAATTGCCGAACCTTGCGTAGATGTGAAAGATGGGGCTTGCGTAGACGTTTGCCCTGTAGATTGCATATACGGGCTAGATAATGACGAAGATCGCATGCTCTATATATCACCTGATGAATGCATAGACTGCGCTGCATGTGAGCCTGTATGCCCAGTGAATGCTATTTTTGCCGAAGACGATACTCCAGATAACTACAAGGCATGGATACCAATACACTACGACTTCTTCACCGATGAAGCTGGTGCCCGAGGCAAAGTAGACGAACTTAAACCAAGATAGATTCGCAATTGTCACATAGTAAAGTGGAAAAGTAGATGGTTAGTATATAACCATCTACTTTTTTTTGTTCACCTTAATTTCTCAGAAATCAAACACCCAGGAGTAACCTTAACTGGAAACTCTCTGCACACTTTAGGTCTATCCTCGTATATTCGACACATTGATGTTTCTGAATCAAGCATAGGGCAATGAAGTCCAGGATGATCCAAGAATTTCAATATGTACTTGCCGTCCATGGTTGCTGAAGAGACAACAGGAAGTTGAAGTTGTTTCCCTACGTTTTTTAAGAATTCATGCTCAATAACAGTAAGCTGAAGAACCAATGGGCCTCTGCAACACATCGCTCTACACTCATTGATACAAATTTGATTATCATTATTCATTGACATTCCAGTTAAATTTATACTTGCACGCTCTCATAATTAATATGGCAAAAAGCAGTATAGAAGTTACTGCAATTTGACCAAATATCTGGTGACACGAACCATATATGCCATGATTATTACGCCACCAGTGGCAATAGCTATAGGGGCAGAGAATAGAGATGATATCCATCCCATAAAAAACCCTCCCACAGGAGTAAATCCGAACGTCAGTCCATATACTCCTAAAACTCTGCCTCTCATTTCCTCTTTCGATGATAACTGTATCATAGTGCCCATGGTAACATCATAAGCCATTAAAGACCCGCCTACCCAAGCAACCAGTATAGTAGACAGGATAAACCAACTCGAAAATGCAAACAGAACCAACCCGACACCCGCAAATATAGCAGTTATAACTAATAACAAAGACTTATATTTAAAATCCCCTAAGAACGCTACCAATAGTGTGCTTACAGTTGCACCAACACCACTGGCAGCAGACAATATGCCTAACCCCATAGCATCTACAAATAGTACGTCTTTAGCCACTACCGGTAAAATTATCAGATGTGAAAAACCGAACGCTTCCATAATCAAACTTAGCAACAAAAGTTCTCTGATGTTTTTCCTTGTGAATATGTACCTTATCCCCTGTTTTGTAGAAAACCAAAAACTCTGGTTGGCAACAACACCTAGTATTGTGGATTCAATTCTAACAAAGTATAGAAACCCGAGCCCTACTATGGAGCAACAAGCTGCAAAAATATAACTGCTTCCAATCCCGAACCGATAAATTAGATATCCGGCAATTACAGATCCTATTATTCTGCTCATATTCATGGCCATCAACCTTGCAGCCATAGCGTTTAACAATCTGCTGGAGCCCACCAGTTGATGAGCTATCGAATTTACTGCTGGCTGTTGTGCAGCCATTACTATACCTTGGAAAAATGCACCTAGAAGAATATGCCATAGAGCAATCCGATCATAAATAACTAAAAGTCCGATTGTAATTATAACCGTAGATCCAAACACATATAGGACACAAAGGACCATTTTTTTATCGAAGCGATCTACTATTGTGCCTCCAACTGCTCCAAACATTACTAGGCCAGCCCCTCCCACACCCGCCGCAGCACCGACCCAAAAAGGTGAACCTGTAAGATCTAGAATCAACCAACCCTGGGCAAGCATTCTTACACCCATAGACATAGAGGAAAAAAACACACTTACCCAATA
>CAZNWQ010000028.1:13471-13721 GCA_964576965.1 uncultured Dehalococcoidia bacterium | reverse complement strand
CTCTCCTATAACTGGTCCTAATTGGAAACCATGTCCTGAAAAACCAAATGAATGAAGTCAGTACAATAAGCATGCCGAATAGGCTAGATAGAGATCTGTTTTCAAAAATCAAGAGATACCGGATATTTCCATACGATGCACTTAGTTGAACTACACCGATCACTCCAACAAATACGAATATGCAATATTCTTGTTCAATACCCATATCTTTAAACTCGTTAAAAATCTTAATCGTTCGATTAACATCTTT
>CAZNWQ010000028.1:0-13461 GCA_964576965.1 uncultured Dehalococcoidia bacterium | reverse complement strand
TCAGAATGCAATCTATACCGGTAAACACCAATCTAAGTATTTAGGCACTTTACCTCGTATGACATCGAAATATAAGGTTTGCAGTTCCTTCGTAATTTCACCCATTTCTCCGTCCCCTATTTTAATATTATCTAAGCTGCCAACTGGAGTTAAATGAGCAGCAGTGCCTGTTAGAAAGCATTCATCTGCATTATAAATCTCACTTCTTCTTACACTGCGTTCTGTTGTTGTTAGTCCAAGTTCATTGCTAGCTATCTGCATAACTGCATTACGGGTTATTCCTGTTAGAATATTGTCTGTAACAGATGGGGTAATCAATTTACCATCCTTAACAATGAATATGTTCTCCCCTGCCCCTTCAGAAATAAATCCATCTTGAGTGAGTAGTATAGCTTCGTCAAACCCAGCCAAGGTTGCTTCTGTCTTGGCTAATAGACTATTAACGTATAGACCGCCAATTTTAGAACTTGGCGGGATCATGGTGTCTTCCATGCGTCTCCATGTAGAAGTACAACAGTTTGCAGCTGCTTCTAAATCTAAATAAGCGCCAAAGGGTATTGGGAAGATTGTGATGGAATCTTCTAAATCCTGCAGCTTCAATACAGCAACCCGTTCAGCTCCCTTGAATGCCAAAGGACGTATATATAAATCCTGTTGATAACCAGATCTTCTAACCAAATCCACTGTAATGTCGGTAAGATCCTGGGCACTATAAGGCAACGAGATTCTCATAACCTTACATCCCTCTAAAAATCTCTCGTAGTGTTCTAAACATCTAAAAATATATAGTTTCTCTTGATCTGAATTCCAATTGCCACGGATACCTTCAAAAACAGAAGATCCATAATGCAACGCATGTGTCATTACACCGACTTTTGCTTCATCCAGAGGAACGAATTTTCCATTTAAGAAGGCTTCGGTCATTTTTGCAGGCTCCTTTTAAGTAACAAACTGGAGCCAATTATATACATGCATAAAGTTCAATACAATCCCTGAGGCTTCCTGCCATCAGGTAAATTCTTAGCAGATAAGAAATTTAGTGGAATCGGCTCAAATTCAATTCTTTCAAATCCTCATTCACTCCGGAGTATATATAGTCTGAAACAAGTTTACCTGACACAGCACTGAGTAACATCCCACTACGATAATGGCCCAATGCAAGGACGAGTCCATCACATTGCTCTACAGGACCTATTATTGGTCGTTCATCTGGGGTGGCCGGACGCAGTCCTGCCCATACTTTGTGTAATCTGGCTTCAAACATGCCAGGAACTAATTTAATGCATTCGTTCAATATACTGGCAATACTACCGATATTTGGAAGATCGTCAAAACCCACGTCTTCTCTAGTTGTCCCCATTATGATAGAGCCATCAGCCTTCGGCACCATCCAATTTATTCCCCGCCACAATATATGGCTAACATGACATGGTACTGGTCGACAAGCCAGAACCTGTCCCTTAATTGGCTTTATCGGAATATCAAGTCCAATCCAATCCGACAGTCTTCCGGCCCATGATCCAGCAGCAAATACTACCCAATCCGATTCGATAATACGATTTTGCAGTTTGACACCAGTAATTCTTCCGTTTGAACTTAAAAGACCAATTACATCAGTGTTTTCAAGAAGATCAGTACCATTGTTTATTGCAGCCCGTGCGAAAGCGTTAACGAGTCTACGACTATTTACATGACCTTCATTTGGTGAAATTAGGGACCCAAGAATATTGTCATTTAAGCTCGGTTCTATCTTCGATGTGGTTTGCTTATCTAACCAGTCAACTCCCATTCCGAGCTTGGATTGCCATTGCAATCTATTTTGAAGTTCGTTAACTTCACTTTGAGTGATCGCCAAATGCATTATTCCGGATTCCCGATATTCTATATCTATACCCGAGTCATTTTCCAATTTATCCAATAGGCCAAGAAGCTGAGATCTGCTACTATCGGCCAAATCAAAGAGATTGCCTACATCCTTTTGGAATCCTAAATCGTCGCTGAATCCTTCAGACACACTTGCTATCATTCCTGCAGCCACTCCAGAAGATCCTGAAGCTATTCTATTTCTATCGATTAGTGTAACTTTATTACCTGCTGAAGATAGATGATAGGCTATGGAACATCCTATTACACCCGCCCCTACAACAATGACGTGTTGACTATCGTTCGGCATTTATCTCCTAAACTAACCCCCACCTACGGGTCTTACTATTTCTAACTTATCACCTTCATTAAGCATAGTTTTGAAATAGTCTTCTTTTTCAATAATTTCTCCGTTGTGGGCAACTGCAATAAATTTCATGTCTACTTGTATTTGATTCAAATAATCAGCTATGCAGAAGCCTTCTTCTATATCATTATCTTGTCCGTTGATTGTTACATTAATCATATTTACTGCTTCTTCTCTAATTAAGTTGAATATATCAGATACTTCTAGTTAAGAGTTTCATCCATTGCCATTTTTATTGCGATAGTAGCAGATTTTTGATCACTTTGACCTGATATTGCCGAAATGACAGCCACACCAGATGCCCCAGCAAGTATCACAGATCCAACATTCTGGGGATTGATCCCACCGATACCAAATATCGGTATATCTATCTCGTTCACCATAGTTTCAATCAACTTTGTACCTACTGTAGCACCACCAGGTTTAGAATTCGAGTCAAATATAGTGCCCACTGTTACATAATCAACGCCTTCGGATTCCGCAATTTCAGCGCTCTTTGTTGTATGAACTGATTTGCCAATCACGAATCTGTCGTTATAAATTTCCCGAATAATAGCCACATTGTCTGTGATTTCTGGTAAATGAAGTATATCTGCTTCTAAATCTCCTGCAGCTCTGACATTACTATTAACGGCAAAAAGAACTCTTCCACGAATATTCTTTTTCAACCTTTCCCCTGCCAGGAGAAATTCTTCATGTGATATATTTTTATCTCTCAATTGGACTATATCAATGCCGCCATCTATAACTTCATTGATCCTTTGTTCAAACAGAGCATCGGTCACATATGAGTAATCAACTATCAAACATAGAGCGGGATTACGCAATGTGCTTTGTAACATTAATCAATCTCGCCCTATTACACCTTCTACAGGGCTACTCGCAGTAGCATGACTGGTCCTTGCTATTCTACCTGCAACAGAGGCCATATGTCCGGCTTCCACTCCTTTTTTGAAGGCCTCGGCCATTATATTAGGATGTGCTGCTTGTGCTATAGCAGTATTAACTAAAACAGCAGACGCACCCATTTCCATCGCTTGAGATGCATCTGACGGCACACCTAGCCCTGCATCCACGACAACAGGTATATTAGCTTGTTCAATTATTATCTTTATCTCTTCTGATGTGTGTATTCCCTGACCAGAACCTATGGCTGATCCAAGTGGCATAACAGTTGCGCATCCTACTTCTTCCAGCCTTTTAGCCAATACGGGATCTGCATGTATATACGGCAACACTACAAATCCTTCAGCAACTAACTGTTCCGCCGCCTGCAATGTGCCAATTGGATCTGGTAATAAATATTTCGGATCTGGAATCACTTCCAGTTTTACCCAATTTGTAAGACCCATAGATCTTGCCAATCTTGCTGTAGTAATTGCCTCTTCTGCATTAGCACTGCCTGCCGTGTTTGGCAAAATATGATACTTGTCCCAATCGATATAGTCGATCAAGGTTTTTTCGTTTGGATTACTTAAATCCAACCTTCTTATTGCTACTGTTATCATTTCAGTACTAGATGATTCGATGGCTGAAACCATTTCTTCCATAGATCTATATTTTCCAGTTCCCAATATGAGTCTAGAACCAAATTCTCTTCCAGCTATTATCAATTTATCTGCCATCAGTAAAGGCTCCTAACACTAAGTGTTCTCAGGTTAAAGTAGTATTATCACAAAAGTCAATTATTGTCGAACAAAATACTGCCATATCTATGTTAATGATTGATTTTTTGATCTATTATATCTTACTAAAGAATTTAACATATCTGAATTAATGTGAGGACTGCAACATGACTGATAAACAGAATGTCCAACCCGATCCGGACACAGAAATATCCAATTATTGCCCTTTATGTGGCAGAAGTGAAAAGCGAAAACATTCTGAAGGAAATCACTGGTCTGAACCATTTTCATATGGAGGAGCCTGGTGGGCTAGAGGGTTATGCCCTGATTGCCACAAAGGGTAGATATCTAACAAGTTATCGGCTGACTGAACCACTGTTGACTAATAGGGGTGTGAAATCTTGAACAGTCCTGTTGCCTAAAACATCCTTATCATTAGAAGATATGAAGACTTGTTCGTTCGATGACACGTGATCCAATATAAGATTTCTTCGGAAATCATCAAGTTCAGAGAAAACGTCATCCAGTAGTATAATTGGTGACTGGTTAGTTTCTTTGTGTAAAATGTTACCCTCACTCAATTTTAGTGCAAGGGCTAAGGTTCTGGATTGGCCTCTTGATGCGAAAACCGACGAATCCATACCATCTAAAAATATTTTCATTTCGTCCCTTTGTGGTCCATATTGGGACACACCCTGAGATATTTCCCTATCCAAGGCATCATCTAATGTTGACTTGAATCTACTCTGTAGATCGTCAAAAGCAAATGTTTCGGTTAAAAGCCCTGGTTCATAATTTAACGAAATATTCTCACCAGTATTTGTTAACTTCTGATATATAGGCGTAACAACAGAAGTGAGTTCATTAACAATCAACTTTCGTTTCATAATTATGTACGATCCTTCATATATTAACGAATCATTCCAAAACTCGAGCTCCGACACTGATGCTTTTCTATCTCTGATCAACCTTAGTAAATGGTTCCTTTGAAAAAGTACTCTCTGGTATTTCTGCAATGCTCTTAGGTAGACTTTATCTATCCTGCATATAAGAATATCTAAGAATCTTCTCCTGATTGACGGCGAACCTACTATCAATTCAATGTCATCGACAGTAAATAGCACCGCGTTTATATTACCGAGTAAGGTAGAGGCACTAACCGGAGATCCATTAAGAGTTATATCTTTCCGAAGAATCTGCCTGTTCACATCATTAGGAGAAGATACAAGCCGCATATCAATCATTACCCTAAACTTATCGGATTCATTATGGAAAACTCCGATGACATGTCCTTTATCAGATGATTTACCGTGTTTTAACTGCAATGTCTCTCTCTCATTGCCTGCCTTATATGATTTAGCTATAGACAACAGATATATTGCTTCTATGAGATTGGATTTACCTTGAGCATTATCTCCATGTAACAATATTAGTCCTTTTGGAAGATCTATCTCCAAATCCGAGTAGTTACGATAGTTCAGAAGGGTCAAATCAGAAAGATACACTTATAGAATCCTATTAACTCAAATAGATTTCAGATTAAAGATTTACAGTGTCCACAGTATAACAGACCTTGTTTGTTATTTAATCTCAATTAGTTGATTACCAAGAGCTAGACACATATAATCTAATAGGATACATGTAGTAGCTATGAACATGGAGGGATAAGAATATGAGTCCTAAAATTGCGTACTTGGGTCCTAAAGATACGGTTTTTCAAGATTTGGCACCAGATAATCTCGATGTTAAATGGATTGATAATAGCCTTCCAATTGAACAACAAGCTAAAGACCTGGAAGGGATAGAAGCGGTGATAGTAGTGCCGTCAGTATTTCCAGTGGAATTAGCAAGATTAACCCCTTCAGTGCGCCTCGTTCAAACAACTAGCGCTGGCACTAATATGATAGATAAGATATCTCTTGGTGAACTTGGTATAAGAGTCGCAAATAACGGCGGTGGTAACGCCATAGCAGTCGCTGAGCATACAATTAGCCTTTTGGTAAGCACATATAGAAAGTTTCAGTTGCAGTTCAATTCCGTAAAAGCAGGAAAGTGGTCGGGTAGCATTCGTTCCGACTGGTTCTCACAAGCCCATGAGATTGCAGGTAAGACAATCGGTATAATAGGACTGGGTCGTATAGGGTCAAGAGTAGCTAAACGACTACAAGGCTGGGAATGTGACATAGTATACACAGATATAATAGAACCGGATGCAGACTTAGAAGAACAATTGGGTTTAAAGCGGTTGGAGTTAGATGATCTCCTTCAACAGAGTGACGTCGTAACTGTACACGTACCATTGAACAACAGAACCCGACACATGATAAGTGACAGAGAGTTCGATTTAATGAAACCTACTGCCGTATTGATAAATGCTTGCAGAGGACCTGTTGTGGATGAATTAGCCTTAATTAGAGCCATACAAAACGACAAAATCGCCGCGGCTGGTTTGGATGTTACCGAGGTCGAACCGACACCGCCAGATAATCCATTGTTGGAATTCGACAACGTATTGATTACGCCTCATTTAGCAGCTTTTGCTCAGGAATCCACGGCTAGGAGTCGGGCCTTTGCTGTCTATAATACTGGGCGGGTTGCAGCTGGTGAAGACCCAGAGTCAATTGTTCCCCCTGATGATTCCGGAGAGGAGCCCAAAGAGGCTACTCTTCCTCTGGAATTGAGATAATTAATTATATCGAACTACTTATTAATGGGAGGTTTTTATGAAAACTAGAGCAGGGTTACAATTTGAGGTAGACGGACCAATAGAGGTTGTTGAAATGGATATACCCGACGACCCTAAACCAAACCAGGTGTTGGTTAAGATGTTTTCAAGTGGAATATGCCATAGCCATTTACACACTATGCATAATCCAAATGCGGTCAGGCCAGTAGCTTTGGGTCACGAAGGAACTGGTGTTGTAAGCAAGGTTGGGTCAGGTGTCAACCACTTAAATGAAGGCGATGTTGTAATAGTTACATGGGTTAGACGCAGCATGCCTAAGGGACCTATGCCGCTTGCCAAGAACGGGGCTACATACCAAGAACAAGAAGTCACAGACAGTGTATACACTCAAGCAGAAGACGTGTTAATGGATGCCGACTTTGTCGTGCCTATTTCCAAGGATGACCCAACAGACGTATCTTGTATAGTTGGATGTGCTGTCCTAACTGGAGCGGGAGCTGTTATAAACACAGCGAAGGTGCAGGAAGGTGAAACAGTCGCTGTTTTCGGAGTGGGAGGAGTGGGTTTATGCGCGGTTCAGGCAGCAGCAATATCCGGTGCTAATCCAGTCATAGCAGTTGACCTGGATGATGCAAAGCTGGAATTGGCTAAAGAATTTGGAGCAACTCACGTAATTAATGCCGCAAAAACAAATCCAGTTGAGGCTATTGTGGACTTGACACATGGAGGAGTTGACTATGCCTTTGATGCGATAGGAGTCAAAGCTACAAACGAGCAGATTCTACCGTCAACAAGACCTGGTGGATCGGGTGCAGATAACCTTGGAGGTACTGCCGTATTAATAGGATTACCTCATGAAAACCATGAAATGTCCATTCCACCAAGACTATTTGTAGGTGGACAACGTCAGTACAGAGGCAGCCTGGGGGCCACTTATCCTGACACCGATTTCCCGATGTTTCTTCAGTGGTATAAAGAAGGTAAATTTCCGTTGGACAAACTTATTACCAGAAGATATCCACTTGATGAAATCGATGATGCTTACAAAGCATTACAGGCAGGAGAGGTTTTGGGTAGATCTATACTGTTATATTAATGTGTGGACTTTCTTAAGATATCTATAGTAAGGATTATATATGGACAGAAACGATGCGTGGGCTTTAGTAGAGGAATTTGTTGAAACCGACAGATTGAAGAGGCATGCCATAGCTGTGGAAGCGGCAATGAGGGCTTTTGCCAGGAAAGAGAATGAAGACGAAGATTTGTGGGGTGTTGTGGGACTATTACACGATTTTGACTTCGAGGCCTGCCCTACTCCCGAAGATCACCCAACTTTTGGTGCAAAGATCTTAACTGATAGAGAATGTCCGGAAAATATTGTACGTGCCATACTTTCACATGCAAACCACACCGGAGTAACCAGAGATTCCGTTATGGAAAAGGCTTTGTTCGCCACTGACGAACTTTCTGGTTTTATTACAGCAGTGGCACTGGTACGTCCTAGCAAAAGCTTGTCAGACACAACTCCAAAATCTGTTAAAAAGAAGATGAAAGACAAGGCCTTTGCTCGAGCTATAAATCGTGACGATATAATTCAGGGAGCAGAGGAATTGAACATTGATCTGGATGAATTGATACAATTCGTTATTGATTCACTTAAACCTGTCTCAAGCGAACTTGGACTTTCCGTTACCTAACATATCTTCCGGATAATTATTGAAATGGAGCCAGCGAAGGGAATCGAACCCATGACCTGCTGTTTACGAAACAGCTGCTCTACCCCTGAGCTACGCTGGCAGTTGATATTGATCAGTGTATAATGCCATACTTTATCTGAAACTATTCTATTCTAAGATTGAAATAATTTAAACGCCCATATACAAACACTATTGGCCTATTCATAAATGATTACAACTCAAAACATAAGCAAATCCTATGGTGACAGGGTCCTGTTCAAGGGTGTTAACATCAACATAAAGGATGGAGACAAAATAGCCCTTGTAGGACCTAATGGTTCAGGCAAGACTACTCTTATGGACATCCTCTCAGGAGAAACAGGTCCGGACAACGGGAATGTATCTATTTCCAAAAACACCAAAATAGGTTACCTGACACAAGAACTCTCCAGATATACAGGCAGGACACTTATGGAGGAAGTTCTTAGTGGCGCATTAGACATTGTGAATATTCGTAGCGATATAGAGAAAATCCGAGATTCGATCTCCACATCTGATGACAGTAATGTCCAAAATAGGTTGTTAAAGGATCTTGCAATATTGGAAAAACGCCTTGAAGAAGCAGAAAGGTTTCATCAAGAGCACGAAGCTGAACAAATTCTTTCTGGACTTGGTTTCCATGTATCTGATTTTAATAGAAACATAGACGAATTCAGTGGTGGCTGGGCAATGAGAGCAGCTCTAGCAAAACTCCTATATAGCAAACCCAGTGTTTTGCTCCTAGACGAACCTACGAATCATTTAGATTTGCAAGCGAATATCTGGTTCGAAAGATATCTAGCAGCCTTTCCTGGATCTGTTTTGATAACTTCTCACGACAAGACATTCTTGAATCGTACAGTGAATACAGTTTTATCTATAGAACCGGATAGCATAATGATTACCAGAGGAAATTATGATTCGTATTTGATTGCAAAAGAACAACTTATACAACGCATGGAATCTCAATCAAAGCGAATAGACAGGGAAATTAAGAAGCAAATGCAGTTCGTAGACCGATTTAGAGCAAAAGCAAGAAAAGCCAGCCAAGTACAAAGTCGGTTAAAACAAATAGAAAAAATTGAAAGAATAGAAGTACCACGATCTACTAATAGGGTGCATTACACTTTTCCAGAGCCTCCTAGAAGTGGTTTAGAGGTTATTTCTTTATCTAACGTATGTAAATCATACGGGAAAACTGAAGTATACTCTGACCTGAACTTATCTCTGTACAGAAACGATAAAGTTGCTTTGGTTGGACCCAACGGTGCCGGTAAAACTACCTTACTAAAAATGTTGGCTGATGTTATAGAAATAGATAATGGTGAGCGAAAAACCGGGCACAATGTCAGCACAGCTTATTATGCTCAACATTTGTTAGAACAACTAGATCCTTCATCTACGGTCATCGGAGAATTACGAAAAACTAGCCCAGAGAAACCAGAGGGATACCTGAGGAATGTTTTAGGTGGGTTCTTGTTTCAGGGAGATGACGTTTATAAACCCGTATCTGTTCTTTCAGGCGGGGAAAAAGCAAGGGTGGCATTGGCAAAACTCCTAATACAGCCTACTAATTTATTGCTAATGGATGAACCAACCAATCACTTAGACATTGAATCCAGGGAGATATTGGCCGACGCATTGAGTGATTACAAAGGAACCTTATGTTTAATAACTCACGACAGATCTCTAATGTCTCAGGCATGCAACAAAATAATAGAAATCGAAAATGGCTCACCGATTGTTTATGAAGGAAACTATGAAAGTTATCAGTACCATAAAATGCAGATCGGATCTGAGAGCGTAATACCAAAACAGCATATGATTGACGAAAATAATCTAAATGGTTCTGAGAGTTCAAAAAGAAATCGAAAACCCTTGAATGCGTTAAAAGAACAACTTACGTCGCTGAAAAGAGAACAAAAATTACTGAATCAAAGGGTAATTGAAATTGATACCCTAGTAACATCCACAGAACGAGAACTTTCTACATTGGAAAAAATGTTTAACAATCCGGAATTATTCAAGGACAACACAGAACTTTCAGTAAAAGGGGAAACATACGAGAAACTCTCGTTATCAAAAGACTTGTTAATGTCTGAATGGGAAAAATTGTCTTCACGATCAGATGAAATCGAAAAAGATATTCAAAGGTTAGAGGAGTAGTTTTAACGAAATCAACCCCTCCCTCTCATAAGGTATAGGACTAGACTATCACTCCGATATGAATTATTAGGCTTCATTTATAACCCAGCTAAGAGTATAATGCTTCACGTCTACGAAATATTTACAAACAGAAAACTTAAAACATTTGAAAAACATAATTCCCGCTGAAGACAAAACACTCAACGAAGTTGTATCACTTTTTGAAAGAGTAATTACATCAGGCCCTCAGACTGTATCTGAAGAATGGTTCAAGCTCAGGCTACGGATGCCTCACCTAAGAATACTTTTCCTACTGCTCACAGATGGTCCCAAGAGAATGTCCGCATTGGCGTGCGGCCTAGACGTGTCAATGTCTGGCACAACAGGACTCGTAGATAGACTGGTAGAACAGAGATTGGTGCATAGACAGGTGGATCCAACTAACAGAAGATCCGTAATCTGTGACATCACAGAAGACGGAATCCACCTGGCAACTAACCTGATCAACGAAAGAAGAAGCAAGTGGGAATATATCCTTAGCAATCTTCCGCATGAAGCACTGGAGTCTGTAAAGAGATCCTTGGAATTGATCATTGAATCAAATTCTGCAAATCAACACAAGAAGGCAAGTAATCGGTTACAAACTGTTATCAGTTAAACCACTCTGTTAAACAAAATTATGGAAAACAACCCAAAATACGTAACAGAAACGAAACAAGAAGATGGAAGCACAACAAGTAATGTCATTGACGGCAATCTAACCAATACTAACGGTACTCCAACTCCTTCCGATAGTTCGTATCACTCAGGACGAGGACATGGGTTAAACCTGAAGGATCTTAGAACGTTTACTTCCTTTAAAAACCCGGTCTTCAGACTCTATTACGGTGCAATGATGGGACAAATGGCGGCTATGAATATGCAAATGGTAGCCAGATCCCTTCTTGTATACGAGTTAACTGGGTCTGGAACCGCGTTGGGAACTATGGCACTCGGAAACGCTATGCCCATGCTGTTCTTTTCTTTATTCGGTGGCGTCATAGCAGACAGAGTTGAAAAGAAGAAAGTTCTATTTTGGGGACAAGTTGCTTCTGCGATAATAGCGTTCGCTACTGCACTACTGCTTATTGCAGGGGTAATGTCTGAAGACAAAGAAGGGTCTTGGCTCTGGCTAATAGTAGCGGCATTGGCGCAAGGTACAGTTATGGGATTGATGATGCCATCACGACAGGCAATGATAGCAGATATAGTAGGACAAAAAGACCTTATGAATGCAGTCGCATTAAACACATTCGGCATGAATGCACTGCGTCTACTAGCACCAATTCCGGTGGGATTCATCATATATTATTCCGGATTCGAGTCTGTATATCTCGTAATGACAGGAATGTATGTGATTGCAGTAATATTTATAGCTCTCATGCCAAATACAGGAGTAGTGAGCTTAAAAGGTCGAGGAGCAATGAAAGATGTCCTTGATGGTTTGAGCTATGCACGAAACGAGTCCACGATATTTCTTGTTTTGGTAATAACGTTTATTGTAACCCTGCTCTCTATGCCATATATGATGTTACTACCGGCACTTACCGAAGATGTACTCAACGTAGATGAGAGAGGATTTGGCATCCTCCTGAGTATGTCTGGAGTAGGGGCTATGCTCGGGTCCATTCTACTAGCATCATTACCAAACCGAAAAAGAGGATTAATGCTAATGCTAGGTAGTTTATTATCTGGAATAGCGTTGACCGGACTCTTTTTCGTCGATTCACTATTCCCTTCCATGATGTGGACCGCCGCAATGGTATTTATTTTCTTCGTAGGGATAGGACAAACAGCAAGAATGACCCTTGGTAATACTTTGCTCCAATACTATGTAGATCCCGCATACAGAGGTCGGGTAATGAGCTTGATGATGATGGAATTCGGTTTAACCAGCTTTGGTGTTTTTGCAGCCGGAATCCTTACGGATATCATAGGTATACAGTGGGCCGTTGGTGGGTTAGCTATAATTTTAACAATATTTTCCTTTTTCGGGATAATATTCATACCCAAAATTAGGAAATTGGAATAATAGTCGTTGACTACCAGTCCTACTAACACGCCCTCTCCAACTGCTTCAACGAAATTTTCTTATCGAGACACGTTTGCCTCTTTTCAGTATAGAGATTTCGTTTATTTATGGCTAGGACAGATAACGCACGCTTTTGCTCTTTGGCTGGATCAAATTGCTAAACCATTACTTATATTGGCCTTAACCGGATCACCAATACATCTTGGAATGATACTAGTAGCTAGGACAATACCAGCGGTAGGATTCGGTCTAATTGCCGGAGTGGTAGCTGACAATTTCAATCGTAGATTTGTGCTCCTGGCGACTAAATTCTTCGTTCTTGGGATTAGTATAATGTTTGCGATTATAGTGGTTCTGGGCTCGATCGAGATCTGGCATATATATGCCTACAATATCTTGAGAGGGGCAGCAATGGCCTTCGATCAACCAGCAAGAAGAGCAATGATACCTACTATAGTTCCCAAAGAGTTGGTCACTAACGCTATGGCTTTATCCCAAGGAAGTATGACTGCCACTAGAATAGCAGGTGCAGCAGGTGCAGGATTAATCATCGCTAAATGGGGATTCTCTGGTGCTTATGTGACGATGGCTGTAGTTTACATAGGAGCAGTAATATTTACGTGGATGCTAAAACCAGCTGACCATAAAAGGTCTGGATACACTGGTATAAGGAACATGGGAACAGACCTTGTAGACGGTTTGAAATATTCCTGGAACCATCCTGACATTCGAGGTGTACTCATTATGTCCTTAGGTTGGTTTACTTTTGGCATGGCATTCATGCAGGTATTCGCCCCTCTTTTCGCAGTGAACATATTAGATATAGGTGAAAAAGGTTTTGGGTATCTTATATCTGTTTCTGCAGTAGGAAGTACAATCGGTGCACTCATACTAGCTGGAGCTAATCCATCCAAGAACAGAGGGCTATTAATGTTGACCCTACTAGTATCTTTTGGGTTTCTATTGATTATATTTTCAGCTTCTACATA
>CAZNWQ010000027.1:0-13891 GCA_964576965.1 uncultured Dehalococcoidia bacterium | reverse complement strand
TTATGGCTCATACCATTATCGTGGCTGTTTCTGTATTTATTATATAGGATATTGATTATAACTTCTTATGGACAATCGTTTGGTGATTTGCTACAGATTTTCATGACTGCGTTTGTTTTCTGTTTAGTCACGGGTCTGTCTTTAAGAGTGTTGAGTAGGGCTCCTGCCGGCAGTCCATTTGGATTGATTGTTTTAAGTTTATCTTTTTTATTTGTCTTATTGGGAGCGAGATCTGCCATAATCGGGAGTTTTGACAATGCTGGAGAACCAACTGAAATGATAGTGTACGCGCAGACCTCCCAGAGAGTTCCCGTCATTATGGAAAAGATTCAAGTGGCATCAGATTACTCAAAAATAAACAACAAAGAATTTCATGTGATTGTTGATAAAGATGTTTACTGGGGATTGTCCTGGTATTTGAGAGGATTTGAAAACATACAATACGAGGATTTTAGTTATATAGAGGTGGCACTGGATGGATCGCCGATTCAGTCGCCTGAGTCGTCTGTATTAATACTTAGCGAATACAACGAGGGTAATCTTTTTGCCCGTTTAGGAAATTATGATGAAGGGGAGAGGTTTAATTATCTATGGTGGCCACCTGAGGAATATAAACCGTGTAAAACAAACCAAAACGATGGTTGTGTTACCCCAGGTAAAATAGTAAAAAATGTGGCAACTTTTGAGAAATGGAAAGAGTTATTCAAATATATGATGTATAGGAAAACTGAAGCCAAGTTTCTGCATCATGATGCTATTTTCTATACTGGTATAGGTGATAAAGAGTAGATTGTGGTAAAGCTTGTTTCTGTGTGGTAGGGTTGGATATCTATTCATCTTCTAACAATCTATAAACTACTCAGTTTAATTTATGTTTTAGATACACTCAGGAGGTGCATTTGGCGAAAGATTATAAGTTTTGGGTTGCTTTACTTATTACTGCAGCATTTCTTGTTTTTTTCGTTGCACAACTAGATTTCTCTGACACATGGAGAAATCTTAGGAGTGCTAATTATGTTCACATAATACCGGCTATTACATTGTATTTTGGTGCTTTATATTTTAGAAGTTACAGATGGCGATTTTTGCTAAGTCCTATAAAAAAGGTGCGAGTAATACATCTATACCCTGTGGTCATAGTAGGTTATATGGCTAATAATATACTGCCAATGCGACTTGGTGAGTTAGTTCGCGTTTTTTATCTTCACCGTAAGCAATCAATAAATAGAGCTGCTTCGTTGGGTACAGTAGCGATTGAGAGAGTTTTTGATGGTCTGACACT
Organism: uncultured Dehalococcoidia bacterium; assembly: GCA_964576965.1. Lineage (GTDB taxonomy): Bacteria > Chloroflexota > Dehalococcoidia > Lucifugimonadales > UBA2985 > VFHP01. Next base: position 12,609 of record CAZNWQ010000027.1, on the reverse strand, counting down.
ATTGTTTTTAGCAGCGGTATCTTCCCTGTTTCTTCCACTTATCGATCTATTAGAGGGTTTGGGGGCCGGAATAGGACTAAATTGGTTTACGTTAACTTCCTTAATGTCTGCACCATTTTTTGGCGTTGCAATTTTTATGATTTTGGGATCCTATTACCCACAACAATCGAAAAACTTGATTGTTGTGATCACTAAATTGTTGCCTCGAATAATATCTCTAAAAGTGAATAATTTAGCAGGTATGTTTATAGATGGCTTGAAGGTATTACGCGGTCCCAGAAAAGTTTTAATCGTGTTTATATTTTCTATACCAGTTTGGTTAATGGAATGCGGAATGTACTATTTGATATCATTTTCTTTTGGCTTGAATAATTTTGTTTCTCCAACAGAATTAATTGGTATATCTATATTGTTAACTTCTGTGTCAAACCTAGCCACTTCAATCCCTACCGCTGGTGGTGGTATCGGAACCTTTGAGGCATCCGCTGTGGCAACTCTAATTTTGTTAGGTATTGATTCGAATGTTGCGGGAGCGTATATAATTGTTTTACATGCGGCTTTACTTGTGCCGGTCACGCTCTTAGGGTTTATATACATTTGGTTCGATAAAGTGTCGATATTTGGTTTAGCAAAAGAAACTATCAGTAATTAATTTGGCGGCAGACAAAGGATTCATAATGAATATAGGGATTATAGGTGCTGGGATAGCTGGATTGGCAGCAGCTCTCAGGCTAACAAAGGCGGGTCATAAGGTCACTTTGTATGAAGGAGCTCCATTTTTGGGCGGACAAGCTTCAACTTTTCATGTTGGAGGTGGCCGATTAGAAAAAGGATACCACCATTTATTTACCACTGATGTTGATATAATTGACCTTATCAAAGAATTAGGATTAACAGACAGATTGGCTTGGATAGATTCCAGTGTAGGCATTTTTCACGGGGGAAAAATATACGATTTTATTACGCCAAAGGATCTAATAAAATTTAAACCCTTAAGCCTATTCAGCAGGATTAGATTGGGCTTGATTACTTTGTATCTTCGCAGGTATAAGAATTGGCGATCTTTGGAAAAATATACCGCTTCTGAATGGATTAGGAAATATGCCGGGGCTGGAGCTTACAATGTAGTGTGGGGGCCTCTACTTAGAGGAAAATTTGGGTCATACTTTGACAAAGTTGGCATGCCTTGGCTTTGGGGGAAAATGCACACCAGACTTGCTTCAAGGGGAACAGGATTGAAAGGTATGCAAAGTGAAAAACTAGGATATCCTATGGGAAGCTTTGCAGAAATATTTGAGGAATTGGAAAAAAAGATAACGTACGCTGGCGGAAGAATTAATCTTTCCACCCCGGTGAGCGGTATATTAATCGAACATGGGGAGGCAAAAGGAGTGTTAATCAGGGATGGTGACGGTAAAGATTCGGCAGAATACCACGACAAAATTTTGTCAACGACACCGTCCTATATATTCGATAAACTGGTACCTGAATTACCAGATCATTATTCGTATAAACTAAAAAATGTAGATTATTTGTCTGCTATATTGGTGATATTGGTTCTGAAAAGACCTTTTACAAAAAAATATTGGCTCAACATAGCGGATAGATCTATACCATTTGTCGGCTTGATAGAGCAAACTAATTTTGTATCGCCTGAGATGTATGGGGGGAACAGAATACTGTATATATCCAATTATCTGGATGAGAGTAATCCACTGTTCCATTTTTCCGAAAGCGATTTATTAGAGGAATACATACCTCATTTGCAAAAAATTAATCCGCTTTTCGACAAATCTTGGATCGAAGACTGGTATTATCATAAGGTGTCTGCTGCCCAACCTATAATTGGAAAGAATTATTCAGAAAGAATTCCTGAGCACAGAACTCCAATAAAGAATTTGTATTTGGCTAATACAACACAGATTTATCCAGAAGATAGGGGAACAAATTATAGCGTTAGGATGGGTAATTTAGTTGCTGATTTGATATTAGACGATGTAGATAGCGATGCTTAGTGTTTAAACAGTAGAGATTGAATGGTAAGAACTGAAGTTTGATTGTTTTATTTTCCCGTTCTAATGGATAGTATTTGTGACCCATTTACCATTGAACCATGATCGTGTTTGTGATAATATCCACTAGTCAAAATCCACACTAGATTTGGAGAAAACTTGGCCGAAACTCGAGAGCAACATGATCAAAGCATAAAAGACGCGTTGGTCAAACAAAACGCCAAGACCGTGACGGTTCTATCATCGTTGTTGGCAGTTCAAGATTCACTAGGTTACATATCTGGTAGGGCCATAGATCAAATCGCTTCTTACACTGACTCTACCCTAAATGATGTATGGGGAGTTGCATCCTTTTATACGAACTTCCGTTTCTCACCACCAGGGGAAAACTTTGTTGAAGTCTGTTGGGGTCCTACATGCCACTTGTTGGGGGCACAAGAAGTATTAGATTGTGTTCTTGAAGAGTTGGGTTTGAAAGAAGAAGGAGATACTGGAGATCACAAAGTGTCTCTGAAGTTCAATACTTGTTTGGGCGCTTGCTCTCAGGGTCCTTTGGTAAGTGTGAATCACAAAATAATTGGACCTAAGTTAATAGGAGACACAAAACCTAAGGATTTCCAGAATAGTGTTGCAAAGATAATTGCCGACCTGAAAAAGGGTTGACCTTAGTAAATTTTAATGGGTATTCGGAGAATTAATGACTAGTTTTGATGAAATATATTCGAAATCAAAGTCTTATTACCAAGAGATAGCATCTGGTAATAAGCCATGGATACGAATAGGCACCGCTGTCTGTGGAGAGGCTGCTGGTTCTAAGGAAGTAGTTGATCGCATTAAATCGGATCTTAGTAGTCTTGGTATAGACGCCAACGTAAGTGAGGTGGGATGTATTGGTCTATGCTATGCAGAGCCTATTGTAGACGTGGTGAAACCCGGTATGCCTAGGATTTTTTATGGCAACGTTAATCCGGATATTGCGTCTGAAATTGTCAAGTCTTATGTATCGGCAGACGATTATAGACCAGACCTTGCTTTGGCTACTATGGGTGAATCAGGTGTAGATGGAGTGGAGGACATTAAGAATTTGCCCATGTGGAGTAAACAGGTGAGGGTCGCACTTCGTAACTGTGGCAATATAGATCCAATGCAAATAGATCAATACATTGCCACGGGTGGTTATGCTGCTTTAGATAAAGCTGTTAACAACATGACTCCCGAAGAAGTCTTGAAAGAGGTCCAAGATTCCGGCCTTAGAGGAAGAGGCGGGGCCGCATTTCCAACTGGAACGAAGTGGAGTTTTCTTGCTAGATCTCCAGGACCGATAAAATATATACTTTGTAACTGCGAAGAGGGAGATCCAGGGGCTTTCAATGACAAGGGTATACTGGAGAGTGATCCCCACTCATTGATAGAGGGTACTATACTAGCTGGATACGCTAGTGGGGCCTCTAACGGCATAGTGTTTATTAGACATGGTCATGAAGGTCCAATTAACAGAACTTTGACAGCAATAGAACAAGCTTACGAACTGGGTTTACTAGGGGAAAATATACTGGGATCGTCGTTCAGTTTTGATATGGAAGTGTCGTTAACTGGAGACTCTTATGTCGCTGGAGAAGAAACTGCTTTGATGGAGTCAATAGAAGGAAAACGAGCTATGCCGCGTGCTCGTCCACCTTTTCCTGCTGCATATGGAGTGTGGGGACTGCCTAGCAATATAAATAATATAAAATCTCTTTCATATGTTCCGGAGATAGTTGCAAAAGGCGGAGAATGGTTCTCAGGCATAGGTACCGAAGGCAGTAAAGGCACTGCTATATTATGTTTATCAGGGAACATAAAATATCCTGGAATGATTGAAGTTCCAATGGGTCTTACTATAAATCAAGTTATTTATGACGTTGCTGGAGGTACACCAGATGGTAGAAAGGTAAAATTTCTTCAAACTGGTGGTCCTTTAGGCGGGCTTTTGCCAGCTGAGAAAATGGATGTGGAATTAGATTTCGGAGCCATGTCACAGGCTGGTGCGATTCTTGGTTCGGGTGGCCTGATTGTTGCGGATGAGAGGGCATGTGCAGTGAATATGGCTAGGCTTCTTGTTGCATTTTGTCAATATGAGTCTTGTGGAAAATGTTTTCCATGTAGGCTAGGAATGACAAATTTAATAGAAATATTGGAACGGGTATCCAACTTCGAAAGTCGTCCAGAAGACTTGGATCTTATGACCAATATAGGGCAAAACATGGCTGCCGGATCTCTTTGTGGGCATGGTCAGTTAGGCTGGAACCCTGTTCAATCAGCATTAAGATATTTCCCAGATGACTTTTCTGCTCATATTGAAGAGAAAAGATGTATAACTGGTCAATGCGCTCAGCAAATATCTACACCTCAAAGGACCCGTTCCAGATGGTCACCTGTTCAACTGTTGGAGTTGAAAGTATAACGATACCAGAGGAGAATAATGGCTTCTGAAAATAGTGAAATAAATCTAATTATAGATGGCAAAGAAATATCCACTCAACCAGGCAACACTATATTACAGGCTGCGATGGAGTCTGGATTGTATATACCATATCTTTGCTATTACCCAGGAATGAAGCCTTATGGCGCTTGTCGTATGTGTGTGGTTGAGGTAGAGAATGGTAGAGGAACTCCAGCATCGTGTACAACTCCTGTAGCGGAAGGAATGGTCGTTAATACCGACACACAACAAATACAGGACTTGAGGAAGGGTATAACTGAGTTAATTATATCTGAACACCCACATGGCTGTCTGACTTGTCACAGGACAGATATCAATGGGGCAAACTTATGTGGGCCTGAAGACATATGCCTCAGGCATGTCTCTGTTACGGATAGATGCGTATCTTGTCCAAAGAACGAAAGATGCGAACTTAAGGATACGACTATATATGTTGGCACAGGACTGACTACTCCTATGACTTATAAGTATAGGAACCTTCCTGTGTTAAACCAGGATCCATTTTACGACTTGGATTACAACTTATGTATAGTCTGTGCTAGATGTGTGCGAGCTTGTGATGAACTAAGAGGTGACAATGCTATAACACTTACAGAAAGGTCAGGAATATCTTTGGTGGGTCCAGCGTATGGATCTTCATTACTGGAATCCGGCTGTGAGTTTTGCGGGTCTTGTATAGACGTCTGTCCAGTAGGGGCTCTAGTAGAATCAGATTACAAATGGGACAAGGCGGTGGAATCGACTTCTACAACGTGTCCTCAATGTCCAGTTGGTTGTCAGTTGAAGTTGGAAGTAAATAAAAGGGGTAAGGTCATACGTGTAATCCCTGAATTGGAGGCAGAAGCAAACAGAGGGCAGGCTTGTTTCAAGGGCAAATTTGGCCTTGATTTTATAAACAAAAGATCTAGATTGAAGAGTCCGATGATTCGGAGAGATGGTGTATTAGAAGATGTATCTTGGGAAGAAGCAATGTCATTTGTGGCAGATAAACTTAATCTATACAAAGGTTCTGGATTCGCTGCATTGAGCTCCTCAAGGTCTACTAATGAAGAGGCCTATATATTGCAGAAATTTACTAGGTCGGTAATGAATAGTAACAATGTGGATCATTCTTCAAACATGAGGCCTGAAATCACAGAGATTTTGGGAGATGTCCTTGGTTATCAGGCGGCTACTAACTCGATTTGGAGTATAGAAGACTCCGGTTGTATATTGGTGGTTTCTAGTAACGTTACCGAAGAACATAATGTGGCATCTGTTGCTGTGAAGCGGGGATCCAGGAATGGCTCCAAACTGATTGTTATAGATTCCAGAGAAGTTGAATTAACTAGATCTTCCAATCTATGGCTCAAGCCTCGACCAGGAACAGATTCGGTTCTACTCGGAGGTATCTTAAAAGTCATTTTCGATGAGTCTTTAGAAGATCAAGAATTCATTAATGCTAGAACTGAAAACCTGGATAATTTCAAAAATTCTTTATGGAAATTTGACTTGAAAAAAGTTCAGGAAATTACTGGAGTTGATGAATCCGACATCCGTACAGCGGCCAGGCATATAGCTGAGAGTGATTCCACGTCTTTCATATATGCTTTGGACAATTTGGACAATGCTCAGAGGTCAGAATCAACGAGATCTGTCATAAACTTGGCATTAGCAACTGGTAACATAGGGAAAAATGTCGGGGGCGTATACCCTCTTCGATCAGGCACTAATGACCAAGGATCGTGGGACGTGGGATGTGTTCCTCATTTATTGCCCGGCTATAGAAATCTTCACGATTCATCGGCTAGAGAAATCTTGGAACAACACTGGGGGTTGAGCATACCTGAAGAAACCGGACTTGGTCTAAAAGAAATGTTTCCAGCAATTACAAGTGGTGATGTTAAAGCTATGATGATTGTTGGCAGCAGTACCAACTTTTCGAATGGTGATTTGGGTGACATCTTAGAATCTGTGAAAAATCTTGAATTTCTAGTTGTTCAAGATGCGTTTTTAACTGACGTTGGTATGTTGGCTGATGTCGTTCTTCCGTCGGTTACGTTTGCTGAAAAAGAGGGTACTTTTACTAATATGGAGCGAAGAGTCCAACCGTTAAGGCAGGTGTTGGAAATTAACAACACTTATGCAATGCCTGATTGGTGGATCATAACCGAACTTGCTAAAGCTATGGGATATAATTCATTTGATTATCACTGTGCAGCTCAAATTCTGGATGAAATATCCAATAATATCCCTTTTTATGCTGGCATAAAATATGATCGTTTGCTCTCTAAGGAAGGGATATTGGAACCGGCAGGCATACCTAACTTTCCTATACCTAGTCAGATGATTCCTGCATCAGGCGGACGGAACACAGGTATCCAGTGGCCGTGTTTGGATGTTCAGGATGCTGGTGTAAAGGTTTTGTATACTGATATTGACGATAGTAATAGGTTTTCAATGCAATCACTAGAGATTGTGGATGGAACTGATTTAACGACTAAGGATTACCCTTTCTTATTTGTACCTGGAAGAGTGTTGCACAATTCAGATGATATGAAAATAGAAGTTATAAATAACAAGAATATAATTGTAAGAGATGAAGTATTACAACTAAATCCCGAAGATGCCAAGCGTCTTGATATAAGGGATTTTGAAAAGGTTCAGTTAGAGTCAGCAGATGAAAAACTGACATTCCGGGCTAGGATTGTTGAAGAATCTTTTGTGGGTGTCGTATCATCTACAGCTCTTTTCGGTTCACTTATAACTCAACTTGATGCCAGTGAAGATCCTGATCCAATGGGTAATGTTCCGACTTTGATAACAAAGGCGGTTAGAGTATCTAAACAGGGAAGTTAACATCTGAGGGTTCATGCAAACTGGATTTGCGTTTCATGGGGCATCTGTTTGGAACGATTGATGTGGCAATTGTAATAAAAGTACCACTTCGGGTTTTATTTTAGAACGCTATAGGTTATGAGATGGTAGCAGAAAATACTCCGATTAGAGAACAATACCTTAGAATAAAAAATCAAAATCCAGATACGATATTACTCTTTCAGATGGGCGATTTCTATGAAACATTTGACGAAGATGCCAAGATTGCATCCGCTGAATTGGAGATCGTATACACCTCGAGGGAAATGGGTAAAGGGAATCAAATCCCAATGGCTGGCATACCCAAGCACGCACTAGACAACTATCTTCCGAAACTGATCAAGAATGGGCACCGCGTAGCTATATGTGACCAAACGGGAGACTCTACAGGGAAAGGTTTGGTCGAGAGGCAAGTTGTTAGAGTTGTGACAGCGGGAACATTAACTGAAACTTCAATGTTAAAAACATCAGTTAACAACTTTTTGGCTGCCATTGTATTCGACGGGGATCTGGTAGGTTTATCTTATGTTGATATAACCACCAATGAATTTGCTACTACTCAGATACATAGAAAAGACCTGCCGATGGAATTAAGCAGATTACATCCCGTGGAAGTTATATTGCTTGATAATACTGACATTCCAGAAACTGGCACCGAATTTATAGCCACGGTTGTAGATTCAGGAAGTGCGATAGTTGCAGACTCTGAAATACGCTTGAAGAAACATTTTGGAGTCCAAAGTTTGGAATCTTACGGTTGTCATGATATGCCGTTGGCGATAGGATCAGCCGCACTCATTTTGTTTTATCTGGAAAATACTGATAAATACGTCTTGGATGGGTTAAACTCACTTTTCACGTATTTCCCATCTAATTTTATGGTATTAGATAATCAGTCTAGAAACAGTTTGGAATTATATGCTTCTGGGAGATGGGGAGGCGAGAAAAATTCATTACTGTCTCTTTTAGACATGACTAAAACTTCGATGGGAGGTAGGTTGTTCAAAAAATGGATAGGACAACCACTTCTAGACTTGAATGAACTCAACAGCAGACATGATGGAGTTGAATTTTTGCTAGATGCCATATTGATTCAAGATCAGATAGGTTTTTATTTGAAGGATATATACGATATAGAACGTTTAATTAACCGTATTGGTTCGGGTTCTGTTTCAGTTCGAGATATTGTCTCCTTGGCATCTACTCTCTTCGCGGTGGCCGGGCTTAAGGATTTTTTGAATAAACAAAGATCCTTGCCGCATATATTGCAACAATATTTAGATCCTTGTGAAACGGTACAATCACTCATATCCAAAGGCATAGAAAATATTGAATCTACTACTTTTGGGTCACATGGATTGATTCGCAGAGGGTTTTCTGCTGAACTGGATTTCCTCAAAGACGATTCTTCAGACGCGAGAGATTACATAGCTGGCCTGGAAAAAACTGAAAGAACTAGAACAGGGATAAAATCATTAAAAGTTGGCTATAATCGGGTGTTTGGTTACTATTTAGAAGTCAATAACTCCAGTATAAATCAGGTGCCAGATAATTATACTAGAAGACAGACTCTGACTGGGGCAGAGCGATATATCACTCCTGAACTCAAAGAATATGAAGCCAAACTGTTAAATGCTCAGGACAAAATAGATGAATTAGAGTCAACACTGTTCAGGAAAATTTGCGAAGACATTTATGAACATAAGGATTCTATAGAAAGAACCGCTTTGTCGGTTGCGAAAATAGATGTTGTCTTGTCTTTATCTTTGGTGGCTTCTGAATACAGATATTCCAGGCCTAGGCTTAACACTAGCAATATTTTGGATATTAAGCAGGCAAGACATCCAATAGTTGAACATAATGTATCTTTAGGATCATTTGTACCAAACGACATACTAATTGGTGGTGACAGTAGCAGGATATCTATAATTACCGGCCCCAATATGGCTGGTAAGTCTACATACATAAGGCAGGTGGCCCTGATCGTCCTTATGGCACAAATTGGAAGTTTTGTACCAGCTGATTCAGCTGACATTGGTATTGTCGACAGGATATTTACACGTATTGGGCTTCAAGATGATCTGTCTGTTGGACAATCAACATTTATGGTAGAGATGATCGAAACAGCCAATATACTTAATCATGCTACTAACAAATCCTTAATAATATTGGATGAAATTGGCAGAGGGACTAGCACCTATGATGGATTAGCAATCGCAAGGGCGACAGTTGAGCATATACATAGTAACGAAAAATTAAATTGTAGAACTCTTTTTGCCACGCATTACCATGAACTGATTGAGATGTCAGATATTTTCCCTTGTGTCAACAATCTAAATGTTTCTGCTAAAGAATCTAATGGGAGATTGTTATTTATGTACACAGTAATGCAAGGTGGAGCAGACAGAAGTTATGGTATTAATGTTGCTCAACTTGCGGGTATGCCGAGAGATTTAGTAATAAGAGCATGGGAGATTTTAAAGAAATTGGAAATTGAAAATCAGAGTATTGTTCAAAAGCAGCTGCCTATGTTTGAAATTCCGGATCCCATAATACTGTCAATAAAGAGTCTGGAGATCGAGAGTATGACACCCATAGAAGCTATGAATAAGCTTAATGACTTAAAATGCCAAATAAGACAATACGAGAAATCTGAATGAGATACTGGGAATGAGTATAAAAGTATTGTCAAAACAAGAATCATCTGTCATAGCTGCAGGTGAAGTAGTTGAACGTCCAGCGTCGATAGTTAAGGAGCTAGTAGAAAATTCTATAGATGCTGGAGCAGACACCATTCTTATACACATAGAATCAGGCGGCATTAAGGCAATAGCGGTTTCTGATAACGGTAGCGGGATAGCGTCTAATGATGTCGAACTAGCTTTTCATAGATTTGCTACTAGTAAATATCCGGAGAACGGAGATTTATTCAATATAGAAACATTGGGTTTTAGAGGGGAAGCGTTGCCAAGTATCGCATCAGTAGCTTCAATTAGAATGGTCACTAGAGTTGTTGATGAACGAAATGGTACAAGTGTGCATATGGATAATGGTAACTTGATAGAGGTTTTATCAACAGGTTGTCCTCTTGGAACTACAGTGACCGTAACAAATTTATTTGCTCGAATACCGGCTAGACTGAAATTCTTGAAATCCCCCTCTGTTGAATCGCAAAGAATTTACTCATTAGTTCAGCAATTGTCCATGGCATTTCCATTAGTGCGGTTTCGTTTTGATGTGGACGGCAAAGTCCGAATAAACACTAGAGGTAATGGTGATTTGAGAAACACTTATGCGGAGATATTCGATTCAAAAACGGCTAATTCGATGATGGTGGTCGAATCTGGCGACGACTTAGGTTATGCGTCAATTCATGGATTGATCAGTTCTCCTGATACAACTAGGTCCAATAGAAATTTTATAAATCTCGTGGTAAATGGTAGATGCGTTCAAAATCGTTCCTTGGCTTTTGCTGTTGAAGATGCTTATAAGGGATTCCTGACTGTAGGGAGGCATCCACTCTCATTTTTATTCATTGATGTGCCTAAAGAAGACTTGGATTTTAATGTTCATCCTGCAAAGGTAGAAATTAGATTGAAGGATGAAAGTCAAGTGTTCCGCTCTATACAAAGACTAATAAGAAACTCATTAATATCTATGTCGCCGGTTCCATATACTCAATTGATGAGTGTTTCACCTATTGTGAAATATGATGTATATGGCGAGTTGGATTACAAGCAATCAACGGAATCGTATCAGAAACCACTTTCTATATTCAATGATCAGAAGCAGTATGAGCCTGAAACCAATTTTAAATTCCAGATAAGTAACTTACGTTTAGTGGGGCAGATACATGGCCTGTATATTGTAGGAGAAACGGATGAGGCGATATACCTAATTGACCAACATGCCGCACATGAGAGGATACTGTATGAGCAAGTGCAGAATGAAACAAAAGTGGATAGACAGGGTATCTTGGAACCGATTGTATTAAAATTGTCTCCTGAAAATGAACAAGTATTGACTGCAGACTTGGATTATTGGAGGCAATGGGGATTTGATGTTGAGTGTTTTGGTTCTCATTCCTATTTATTGAGATCTGTGCCTTCGGTATTTGGTAATGTTGACCCCGGCAAGAAATTCCTGTCAATTCTGGATGATTTATTTGAAGATGATTTCTTGGGCCAGGGTGTACCACATGATTGGCATCTAAAGATATGTGCGTCGATCGCGTGTCACTCTGCAGTCAAGGCTGGTGACATTTTATCCGTAGAAGAGATGCAGAACCTGTTGATTATGCTTCAATCTGTCAAGCAACCAAATAATTGCGCACATGGTAGACCCACAACTATAAAATTTGGTCTTAAGGAATTAGAAAAGGAGTTTAAGCGGACTTAATCAGTGGGTATATTGTCAGTTAATTTAACTGCCAGTTAAATATTCTACTACTATGTTTCTTTGGTCTTTCTTGTTTGCTGAAGTAATAAAATCTTGCATGAGATTTTCCACATCTGCGGTTGGCACCAGTATTTCCCCTTCATACATTATCGGGAACTTGTGGATCTTTTTAAGCAATCCTCCGAGGAGGATTATTTCGTGTGTCCTTTTGTTTTGGTGCAAACTTTTCTCTACACGAACAATTCTCTGGACATACTCCCAGTCTTCCAAATATGCCCGCAGTATTTGGCGCTTATTATGCTTATCATCTATGCCGGAAACTCTATTATAAAGGGTGTTAACTCCGGGTAATCCATCTTGATCCACTGAGGATACCAGTTTATCCCCTTTACATTCCACGCTAGTCTTATTACTTGAGGAGTTTTGTAGGTTATCTTCGATGCAAGAAATCCTTTGGTTTATTGTTATGTAATTTTTAACTAAAGATTCTTGTTCAGTTCTGTTCTCTGCCTTGTTCAAATCATCTGCAAGGTAGTCGACTTCGTGAGCGTTGATTAGAACTGAGTTTTGATATTCTATATCGTTAGTTGACGTGGCAGCAGAATCTATATTGGACAAGACATGATCTGTTTGTTGAATAATGGGATCTGTCACACAACCTGAGGCACTAAGAGTAATAAGAACAGATAAAAAAACAAGATATTTTCCAGAAGATTTTTTCATAGACTCCCTGTGATTAATGTTATGGTCAATATCCAGCGCTGGCGACTTTGTGTTAGAGGGTATCTCCCGCGATTTTTGTGGCCAGTTGTGATTCTAAGTCTCTGGTGGGTTATTTTAATCTAAAATTATTGAATAATA
>CAZNWQ010000026.1:0-14572 GCA_964576965.1 uncultured Dehalococcoidia bacterium | reverse complement strand
ATTATGGGTAAGACACAAACGTTACCATTAGCTACGTTGAGAGCCATGGAGACTGATATTACATTTGCAATCGCTATATCTGTCTTAGCTCTATTGATATCAATGGCAATTCTTCTTTTCTTGGGATTGATAGTATCTAGTTCATCGTCATACGGGAGATCTGCATGAACACTGGATCTACATATGGATGTTTTGAGGTAACTCTTGGAGAATTTAAACTCTCTATGGATCTGGCAGTAAAACCCGGTACCGTCCTAGTGTTGTTTGGACCTTCAGGTTCTGGCAAAACTACAGTTTTACGTACTATAGCCGGTTTATTGACCCCATCCGAAGGGGTGATCAGCATAGGAGGGGTAGAGGTTTTTAATAAGGCAAGCGGAGTGAATATACCGTCTCATAAAAGAAAAGTTGGATATGTTCCTCAAGATATGTTGGTGTTTCCTAACTTGACTGTTATTGAAAATATAGCTTATGGAATAAAGGACAATAACAACGCCGACGGCTTGATTGAAACCTTAATTGAAAAATTGGACTTAGATGGCCTGGAAGATAGGTATGAGTGGGAATTATCTGGAGGTCAACGACAGAGAGTTGCTCTGGCCAGGGCTTTAGCACCTGAGCCAAGCATATTACTGTTGGACGAGGCATTTTCTTCTCTGGATTCTGGCACACGGAGTAGGACCAGATCCTACGTGAGGCATATTCTTCAAAGCATAGGCATACCTGTCATTATGGTCACACATGACAAAGAAGAGGCAATTTCAATGGGAGACAGGTTGGCCATAATAGAATCGGGGACTCTGGTTGAGTTGGGTGATCCAGTGTCTATGATTGGGCACCCCTCGAGAGAGAGAGTTGCAAATTTATTGGGAGTGGAGAACGTACTGAGTCTTAAAATAGACAATATTCTTCAAGAGCAGGGGATTATGGAGTGTACTTCAGCATCATTTTCTTTGGAAATTCCATTATCTAATGATGTTTCAATAGGTCAGGATGTAAAAATTGGTTTGAGAGCAGATGACGTTATACTAGCATCTGTTGAACCCGAGGGTTTATCCGCTAGGAATATTAAGAAGGGTAACATCAAAGATATATATATAGAATCTGGTATGTATAGGATAGAGATAGATTGTGGTCATATTGTCGTTAGTCATGTTACCAAGAGAGCAGTGGACGAATTAGGGCTAATTGTTGGAGCAGAAATATGGTGTGTTATTAAATCTGCGTCATGTTTTGTTTTACAGGACTGAAACTAATTGTTCAGACAGATCCGAGGCGATTCTGGTACCCCTGGCGGGATTCGAACCCACGCACCTGGCTTCGGAGGCCAGCGCTCTATCCCCTGAGCTACAGGGGCCGAAGATCTATCTAGTTCCCTGCCCCCCATTTTTGAAAGCTGGCACTAGGATAATAGGTGCAAGCAAGGTTGTTATAACCGTCATCATTATAGCTACACCAAATATATCAGAGCCTATTATTCCTCGAGATAAGCCTATTCCTGATATAATCAGAGCCACCTCGCCCCTAGGAAGCATCCCAATCCCAATCCTCCACGCCCCTCTTCTGTTGAATCCTACTGCTAAGGCTGGTAGACCTGACCCGGCAACTTTACTAATAATCGCCAAAATCGATAAAACAATCCCGAAAGTAATTACAGATTTCATGGCAGTTACATCTACCATCATTCCCATAACCACGAAAAATATAGGGACAAAAACGTGGTAAACAGACATAACAGATTCCTCTATATTCCTAGCCAAGTTTGTGCCAGATATAGCCAAACCTATCGTATAAGCACCTATAATCATGGCTAGCCCAAAGGACTCCGCTAACCCTGCAGCCACGAATGCTAAGGCCATGGCTAGAGCTAAAGGTGCACCGGTTCCCTTGAAGGACAAGAATGCCATGGATATATACTTTGAGCAGAGAATCCCTCCAACCATTAATGCTATCCAAAACCCCAAAGCCTTAATTCCTGTCGTCACTATATTAGACATAGAAAAGGCTCCGTCAGGCGATGCCATCCCAACAACTACAGTTAACACCAATATTCCCAAGACGTCGTCTACTACTGCAGCAGCTAGGACTGTGACGCCTTCTGAAGAATCTAGTTGCTTTAAGTCACTAAGTACTCTAGCTGTTATTCCAACTGAAGTGGCAGTCATTACTGCACCGACAAATAGTGCGGAGTACATTAATTGGTCTCCTGAAAGACCTCCGGGTTTAAAGAAGAAAGTTGCAGCGACACCGAATATGAATGGGATTAGCACACCACCGATTGCTACTGCAGACGCCGGTCCAGAATATTTTAAGAATTGTTTCAGGTCCGTCTCTAATCCGGCAGCAAACAATAATACTATTGCAGCAATTTGGGACACTGCGAATAATTCTTGCGATAGAGGGAATCCACCATCTGAGTGTGTGTTAAGTTCGAATAACGGCTGTAACCCGAACACCGATAGTCCTCCTAAGGCGTAAGGTCCTATTATTATTCCTACCACCAACTCCCCTAACACAGGAGGTATTCTTAAAAAACGATCACAAAGCTCTCCTCCTAGTTTAGCAGCTACTAGGATGAGGGCTAGTTGAAATACCAGGTGAGTGGCAATCTCATTAAAGTGATTCTCCATGCCTGGCAATATACTGAACATTAAGACCTCCAACCGTTTCTCAACCACAAAAAATAATTAAGTCAATGGTCAATTTAAAGTAATACCAAGGCGGGATTATACCAAATAGGATCAATAAATACATCCACTTGTACACCTAGACAGTATATATTTGATTTGCGGCAAAGTTGGGCTTTGCCCCACAATTGCAATGAATTCCTTATCGACACCGCATGATTTGCATAAACAGTTGGAATTAAGGGTTGACATAAATGCCTGTAATGATATGATTACCTCGCATATGCTAAGAAGGAGGCCGACCTAATATGAAGAGTTTTTTGTCCGCAAAAGGCATTATAGTCTTAGCTCTATTGACAGTCATGGCCCTAGGATCTGGGACCGCATTGGCTGGTGGTCAGGGCTCAGCAGCTTCTCAAGAGGCTACTGTAAGACTCGATGGTGCTGAGGTAACGCCAGCTAAGAATTGTACTAACAACAATTCTGAATTCACGGTCTGGGGTTCTGGTTTTGGTTCCAACGAACTGGTTATTCTGTCTGTCATAAAGGATGGCAACACCGCCATTATCTGGTCAACAGGTAACGCTAACGAAGCTGGGACTATAAATATTACTAAGACCCTGAAGACCAAGCCACCGAGTGCAACAAGTGATATTGCAAGATGGCCTGGTGAGGGACTACTGACTGTTGAAGCTTTGAGCGCTAAAGGAAGACTGGCAACAGCTCCTGTAATGTTCACCAATAGTAGCTGTCCTGGCGAAGGCGGTTTGCTCAGCAATTATCCATTGCCGTAAGCAAATTTAATTCTCATAAAAAGATGAGGGAGAATGGTGAAAACTGTTCTCCCTTATTTTTTTGTAACTGAATATCACACATAAGAAAACTGAACAAAAATTGTCAATGAATGTTATTTAGGGGTTAATTTCACAACTTGCTTGCGATAAGGGTTGACATAGACAGCCGTGGTGATATTATTAGGTGAGTTTCGCGAGTTTGCGATACACATGTTTGTGTTAACGTGAAAACGAGGAAGTTAAATTATAAGGGGGCTGCTCTAATATGAATAGAATTTTATCTATGAAAGGTGTTCTCGTCCTTACACTTCTACTGGTTATGACCTTGGGATCAGGCACAGCTTTAGCTTCTAAGCAGGCTGGGGCTGCTTCACAAGAGTCATTGACTAGATTAGATGGTGCTACGATAGTAACGGATACAAATTGTGTTCTGAACGATTCACCAATAAGTGTTTTCGGTTCTGGTTTCCGTGCGAACGAGATTGTGATTCTCTCTGTAGTTCGAGAAGCTGATAGCGCTATTATTTGGTCAACAGGTAGTGCAAATGCTTCGGGTGCGTTGGAAATTACTAAGACACTGAAAACCAAACCACCTAGTGCAACAAGCTCGATAGCCAGGTGGCCTGGTGCAGGCATATTCACAGTTGAGGCTGTTGGAGTCTCAGGCAGAATAACCACGACACCGTTGATATTCGCTGATGAAAAGTGCGGAGCTATAGAGCCTCACATTTAGTCATATAGCAAATATATACCGAACAATTGAAAAGAAGAGGAAGGTTACGCAAGTGACCTCCTCTTCTTTTTTTTGATTTAGACTATGTCGGTGCCGTATCATTTCTTATCGTATGGGCGATAACATTGATATGAGGGGCGATTAAGTGATTTACTGGCGGAGAGTGTGGGATTCGAACCCACGAGAGGATTGCTCCCCTACACGATTTCCAGTCGTGCCTGTTCGGCCACTCCAGCAACTCTCCGTATATACAAAGACCGTTTTGGCGGAGAGGGTGGGATTTGAACCCACGTCCCGAAAACTCGGGAACCGCTTTTCGAGAGCGGCGCCTTAAGCCTCTCGGCCACCTCCCCTACCTGTCACAGAGTATATACAATATCATATTATTTATCACTTTATTAGCACATTGACACTGAAAATTATGACTGATATGATTACGCCAAATCAGATATTCTGAAGTTTGCTTACAAGGATAAAATTTATCTTTACGTCGAAATCCGGCAGAGTTACCCTGAATGATTGGTGTTGTGGTGGCTGAATTACGTGCATTGGTTCTGGGTGGGGGTAAAGGAACCAGAATGAAATCTTCGGTTCCAAAGTTGCTACATAAAATATGCGGCAAATCTATGATAGGCTGGGTGGTTGATTCGGTATCAAGTGCAGGAGTAGAAAAAGTCCTGATTGTCACCTCTCCTCAACTTTCAGACTCAGATGAGATTCACCAAATGTCCGCCTCATTGATAGCGCAAGACATTCCATTAGGTACTGGTCATGCCCTATTGCAAGCCCGAAGTGAATTAGAATCTTTCAATGGGAACTGGCTCATTGTTAATGGTGACACTCCGGCAATAAGGCCGGAATCATTCTCTTCGTTGATTCAACAGCATGAATCTAGTGGTGCTTTTATTACTGTTATGACATCCCATGATCCGTTTAACGAAAATATGGGTTTAATATCTAGAGAACATGATACTGACGATATTACTGCCATATTGGAATATGGGGATAAAGATTACAATGTAAATGATAGTAGTGAATTCAATGTTGGGGCTTACTGTATCAAGTCTGAATTGCTACCAGCAGTTATAGACAAAATACCAGAATCCTCCACAAATGAATTTTACATAACGAGGCTAGTTGAGATTGGCCATGCAGAAGGTTTATTGGTGGATTCGTTTACAATAGAAGATCCTGACGAGACTATAGGAGTTAATACATTACATGACCTTTCCAGGGCAAGGCTTGTATTGCAGAACAGAATAAACACCTACTGGCTACTCAATGGAGTTGATATAGTAGAACCGTGTTACATAGAAATCGATGTGCGTATAGACAAAGATAGTGTGATATATCAAAACACCTCTCTTCAAGGAGACACACATATTGGAAAAGGAAATACAATAGGACCTAACTCGCGATTGCTCGATGCATCGATTGGTACAGACTGCAAGATATTTGAATCTATAGTAGAGAATTCGACTATAGAGAGTGGTGTCAATATAGGTCCATTTAGTCATGTGAGACACGGTTCACATATTGAATCCGGCGTAAAGATTGGAAATTTTGCAGAGATAAAGAACTCCAAAATTGGTAAAGAAGCATTAGTGGGCCATTTCAGCTATTTGGGAGACTGTTTTATAGGGAAAAAAGTTAATATCGGTGCTGGTACTATAACATGCAATTTTGATGGAAAAGAAAAACATCAAACTATCATTGAAGAAGGGGCGTTTATAGGGAGTGATACTAAACTGATTGCTCCTGTAAAAGTGGGATCGAATGCTATTACCGGTGCTGGATCAGTTGTGACAAAAGATGTTAAAGCTGGGACTACTGTAGTTGGTATGCCTGCGAGGCTAATTAACAGAAAAATATCTTTATCAGCTGATTACAACAAGGAGGAAACAGATAGTGGATACTGACGGTTCGTTATATAGTTCAGTCTTTCTGCTAGTTACAATTCTATATCTCCTTTTTCATATCATTATTGGGCGTTTGTACAGAGTGGTCACAACCGACAGGAACAAAATAGTTAACACAATATTCCAAGACGGTAGGTATGTTACTGAGTTATTTTTCGTTTCTATAATCGTGGCCAGTTTTGTCTCTGTTCTTTATAGTTCTGAAACCACGGTTATAGGTATATCATTGGGAGTTATATTACTACTTACTAGTCTAATAATATCTAGATCTTTTTCAAATTATATTGGTTTTAAGTTGCCTGATTCAGTTAAATACATAGTTCCTATTTTCTATCCATTGTTCTTAATAATTCTTCCCTTAAACAAATTGAATGCTTTATTTGGGGATCCGTCAGGCTTAAAAGATCAATCTCGTTCAGTATATGAATATTCTGAAGATCTGGCTGAACAGATAAATATGGCTAATGGCGACGAACAAGAAGAGGAATCGGGATTGGAACCTCATGAGCGTATGATGATAACTTCCATACTAAAATTAGATCAAACAACGGCTAGAGAAATAATGATTCCGAGAATGGACATAGTTGGTGCGCCGTCAAGTCATTCGTTGTCTCAAATTGCAGAATTGATGGCGGATAGCGGCCACAGTAGAATTCCAGTTTATGGGGATACTTTGGACAGCGTGATAGGCGTTTTGCACTCTAGGGACATGCTGGGAACATTAGACGAAACGGAAAAAGATCAAGATATCGCTCTGGTGGTACGAACTCCTTTGTTTATACCAGAAGCTAAACGACTAGATGATCTCTTAAGAGACTTTCAGGATAAAAGAATACAAATAGCCATTGTCGTGGATGAATATGGTGGTACAGCTGGCCTAGTAACAATAGAAGATTTATTAGAAGAAATAGTCGGAGAGATAGAAGATGAATTTGATTCGGGAGAATCCATAACTGAAATGATAAGCGATGATGAAGCTATTATGGATGCAAAAATTCCTTTAGACGACGTCAATGAAGTATTCGGATTAAACCTTCAAGGGGATGGATTTGATACGCTTGGTGGTCTAATCTACCATGAACTTGGGAAGATTCCGGTTCCTGGAGACGAACTTCAACGGGATGGTATACGTTTGCAAATCCTAACAACCCTTGGTAGAAGGATAAAAAAGGTCACAGTTAAAAAAGTGAAATAACAATTGTCAATTATGCTTGTATTTGGTCAAGTAATAATGTTTTTAAGATACTTGTCTATTGATTTAACGTTATACCCTGTGGTTCCACTTAATAGGCTTTCTACTGCTGCTCTAGCTGTGTCTATCGATGTAAAGCATGGAATCCTTTTCTCGGCAGCTGATCTTCGTATTTCGAATCCGTCCTGCAAGTGAGACCTTTCACCGGTTATGGTATTTATAACCGCTTTAACAATGCCATCGTTTATGATGTCCACAGCATTCGGATGCCCCTCACCCAATTTTTTAGTGATCATTGTAACTGGCATTCCTAAGCCTTCGATCATAGCTGCAGTTCCCTCTGTGGCGTATAGTTTACATTCGGAGTCATTTAAAGATTTGATTAGCTGTAAAGCATATGCTTTGTCCTGGTCAGCTATACTCAGTAGTATGGAGTCGCCAGGGTTGAATACTAAACCACTTGCTATTAAGGCTTTTGCTAATGCACCTCTAAAGTTGTGATCGATACCCATAACTTCACCAGTAGACTTCATTTCCGGGCCTAAATACGTGTCTACCCCTGCAAGTTTAGACATAGAAAACACCGGAGCTTTTACTGCTACTAAATCCTGTCGTTTTGATAGCCCTGCTGAATAACCTTGGGAAGTCAATGAATTCCCTAACATTATCTTAGTAGCTATGTTAACCATTGGCACGCCAGTTACTTTGGATAAAAATGGTACAGTTCTACTGGATCTAGGATTCACTTCTAAAACGTATATCGAAGAATTAGTGATTTCTGTTTTAGATTCCTCTGGGCTACGATATGGGTCTCCTCCAACTATTACATATTGTATATTCATAAGTCCTTTTACATTAAGAGCAAGGCCTATTTTCGTGGTATATTCAACCAGGGTATCAACTTCTTGTTCAGTGAGGGTAACTCCGGGATATATGCCCATAGAATCTCCACTATGAACCCCAGCCCTTTCTATATGTTCCATTATTCCCGGTATCAATACATTTTCCCCATCACAAATAGCATCTAATTCCACTTCCCTTCCTACCAGATATTTATCAATCAAAATAGGATGGTTGGTTCCTAGCTGAGAAGCAGCACTGACGTAGCGTATCAATTCAGTTTGGTTTTGAACTATTTCCATAGCTCTTCCACCCAAGACATAGCTAGGTCTAACAAGAACTGGATAACCAATGTTTTCCGCTACCGTCAAAGCTTCTTCTAACGAATTAACGCCATGCCCAGGTGGTCTTGGTATATCAAGTCGAGTTAGAAAGTCTTCAAAACGAGCACGATCCGAGGCAATATCTATAGTATCGGCAGTGGATCCAAGTATTGGCATCCCTGATTCATCTAATTCTTGCGATAAATTTATGGCGGTTTGACCCCCAAATTGAACCATTGAGGCCGGAATATCAGGACCGTCATCATAATTTAGTGTTTCATTGTCTATGATGTTCTTGAGACTCTCTTCATCAAGCGGTTCAAAATAGAGGCGGTCACTTGTATCAAAATCGGTGGATACGGTTTCTGGGTTCGAGTTAGCCATTATACTTTTGATTCCTGCTTCTTGCAGTGCCCATGCAGCATGTACAGAACAATAATCAAATTCTATTCCCTGACCGATTCTTATTGGTCCACTGCCAATAACAACTGACTTATTATGGTCAAGGGATTCAGCCTCGTTCTCAATTTCGTATGTGCTGTAAAAATAGGGCGTAACAGCTTCAAATTCAGCTGCGCAAGTATCGACCATTTTATATGATGGTATTATTCCCCATTGTTTTCTTTTACTACGTACATCATCAGCGTCAATTGCCTTGATATGTCCTATTTGTTCGTCGGAGAAACCCATTTTCTTGGCAGCTCTCAGTATATCTACAGTTAAACTAGATTGACGGAGACTGTTCTCCATGTCCACGATATTTTTAAATCTGTGTATAAACCAAGGGTCTATGCCTGTGTGTTTAGATATATCTTCTACCTCTATATTTCGCCTCAATGAGGCCATAAGTGCCCATAACCTTAAGTCTGTAGGAAAAAGAGGTAAGCTATCCAATACTTCTTTAGGTTCAGTTGTCCAATCTGGGTCTTCCCACATCATATTATATCCGCCTATTTCAAGGGATCTCACAGCCTTTTGAAAGGCAGACTCGAAAGACCTTTCTATTGCCATTACTTCACCAGTAGCTTTCATTTGTGTGCCAATGTTACGGTCCCCAGTGGCAAATTTATCGAAAGGCCACCTTGGTATTTTGACCACGCAATAATCTAAGGCGGGTTCAAAAGCTGCAGTAGTATTGCCTGTAACAGAATTGTGTATTTTGTCCAAGGTTTTTCCAACAGCTATTTTTGCGGCGACTCTTGCTATTGGGTATCCTGTAGCTTTACTGGCCAATGCCGAGCTTCTACTTACCCTTGGGTTTACTTCTATTACGTAGTATGGGCTGGAATGTTTATAACCAGTGGGAAGAGTTTCCTCTATCAATTTATTAGGTGATAGAGCATATTGAACATTGCACCCACCCTCAATTCCTAATGCTCTGATAATTTTCAGACTAGCAGATCTAAGCATTTGATATTCTTTATCTGTTAACGTTTGACTAGGCGCTACTACTATACTGTCACCAGTGTGAACACCCATTGGGTCCATGTTTTCCATATTACATATGGTTATACAGTTATCTGACCCGTCTCTAATGACTTCGTATTCTATTTCCTTCCACCCTACAAGAGATCTTTCTAGTAGAACTTGGGTAATTGGACTTGCACTCAGGCCTCCTTTTGCAAGCTCTATTAATTGATTCCAAGTGTTCGCTATGCCTCCTCCGGTGCCTCCTAGAGTATATGCTGGGCGTATTACGATAGGTAATCCTATATCTTTAGCAATGTCTTCTACTTGCTCCATGGTTTCTGCTACTCTACTTGTAGGTACTGGTTCACCTATTTCTAATAACAAATCCCTGAATAGATCTCTGTCTTCTGCCTTTCTTATTGTTTCCAGAGGTGTGCCGAGCAGTCTGACATTATATTTGTCCAGAACCCCTGCATCGTTTAAATCAACTGCCAGATTCAGACCTGTTTGACCACCCAATGTAGGAAGGACGCCGTCAGGTCTTTCTATTTCGATTATCCTAGTCAGCACGTCTACTGTCAGGGGTTCTATATATATTATGTCTGCTATTCCAGTATCAGTCATGATGGTCGCCGGATTTGAATTAACAAGTACCGTAGTTACGCCCTCTTCTTTAAGTGCTTTACAGGCTTGTGTTCCGGCGTAATCAAATTCTGCTGCCTGTCCTATGATTATTGGGCCAGAACCTATAACTAATACCTTAGATAATTTATTCATTGATGATCCTTCAGAGATTTAAAATAGTTTAACCTACTTGTTATTCCAGTAATTTTCTACTTTGCTTAAAAATTTATCAAACAGATAAATATTATCCAGGGGTCCAGGAGAAGCCTCTGAATGGTACTGGATGCTCATTATTGGGAGATCTTTGTGTTCAAGCCCTTCTATGGTTCCGTCATTTAAATTTGTGTGGCTTACTACTAGGTCAGTGGGCAGGTTCTTAAAATCTACAGCGTAGCCATGATTTTGAGAAGTAATGTATACTCTGCTACTATGCTCGTCCTTTACTGGATGATTCCCTCCCCTGTGTCCGAATTTCAGTTTGAAGGTTTCTGCACCAAAAGCTCGGGCAATTATTTGGTGTCCCAGACAAATTCCCATCATCGGGATTTCGCCTAATAAGTGTTTTGCAATATCGATTTGGGTGTTCAGTAAAGCTGGATCTCCAGGTCCAGGAGAAAGAAGGATACCCTGTGGTCTCATTTCAGATATTTCTTTATATGTTGTATTCGAAGGCAGAGCCATAACTCTAAACCCTTTAGATCTTAGGATTCTCAAAATATTGTATTTTAGCCCATAGTCACTAACCAGTATTAAAGGTGCATTATCATTCTCACCCCAGGAATATTTTTCGGTTGTAGATACTTCTTCAACGAAATTTCTAGTGTCATATTCCGGATGATTCTTGATAGATGACAAAGCTTCTTCGGGAGAAATATCAATTGCAATCATTCCCATCATAACCCCGGACGATCTTATTTTTCTCACCAAAGATCTGGTATCAATACCTGAAATGCCTGGTATTCCATTGCTGATTAAATAATCCGACAGGTTCATGATTGATGTCGAGTGGCTGGGATCTAGACAATGTTCTCTAACTACGAAACCAGACACTTTTATGCTATTTGATTCCATGTCATCTTCGTTAATGCCGTAATTGCCAATTATTGGATATGTTGGCATAACAATTTGTCCTGAATAAGATGGATCGGTTAACATTTCTTGATACCCGGTCATGCTAGTGTTAAACACCAGTTCACCTATTGCTGTATCATTCGATCCAAAAGATTCACCTTCATAAAATGAGCCATCCTGCAAAACTAGGTATGCTGGTTTAATCAATCTGGTCCACCTCATTCCCGAAAACCACGTTTCCTTTTACTAAAGTCATTATTACTTTACCTTTCATCATCTGACCTTCAATTGGAGTGTTTTTTCCTTTAGAGACGAAATTATCTGAATTCACAATCCAGTCATAATTGGGATCGAATATTGTAATATCTGCTACAGAACCAGGAGAGAGTGTTGGTCTCATGATGTTCGTGTTTTTTATAACCTCATATGGTCCAAGAGTTAACCTGTTTACAAGCGTGTTTATGTCTATAAAATTGTTGTGTACCAGTTGCATTAGGGAACCCAAAGCGGTTTCTAAACCAGAAATACCAAATGCACAGTCATTGAAATCACCATTCTTGTCTTTTTTGGAGTGAGGTGCATGATCTGTTGCAATGCAATCTATAACACCATCTGCAAGACCTTGTACTATTGCCTGGACATCAATTTGGCTTCTCAGAGGCGGATTTACCTTAGCCATGTTGTTTATTCCAATTTTGGGACCGGTGTAAACTTTTGTAGAATCTTCAGTTATAGTTAAGTGGTGTGGAGTCGCCTCTGCAGACACCATGACACCTTTTTCTTTTGCCATTCGTATCAAATCTACACTGCCTGTAGTACTTATATGAGCCAAGTGCAGGAATCCACCTAATGATTCGACCATATCCAGATCTCTTTTCACCATTTTTTCTTCTGCTAAAGATGGCCATCCTCTTAAACCGAGAAAATCTGATAGGTGTCCTTTGTTCATTACTCCCCCGTTTGACAGTAATGAATCCTCACAATGATTTATCACGGGTAATCCAATATCTGACGAGTTCAGTAATGCCTGTCGCATTAAGTCATTGTCTTGAACAGGGTTGCCATCGTCACTAAACCCAATTGCCCCGGATGAGGCAAGACCATGCATGTTTGTCAAAACTGACCCTGCTCTCCCTATAGAAACACAAGCTATAGGCATCACGTTCACCACTCCGTCTTTATCATACCGGCTTAAAGATTCCTCAACTATATTTGGGTTGTCTATCGGTGGTATGGTGTTAGGCATAGCACATATGGTAGTGAATCCTCCTGCAGCAGCAGCTAAAGTGCCAGTGGCTATTGTCTCTTTACTTTCTTCCCCTGGTTCCCTTAGATGGCAGTGCAGGTCAATGAAACCCGGACTTATTATCATGTTGGATACATCTACTATTTTTGTATCATCGGGATAAACATTAATAACACCAATATTGGTGATACGGCTATCAGTAATCAACACGTCACCAGTAAAATCCCAATTCATGTATGTATCTATAATTCTTCCGTTCTTTAGTAATAATGTCATTTTATTCAGTTATAGTTTCTATCCAGTCGCGACTATTTCTCCCTGTTTTCCATTGTAGTTTGTTCCATCTATCAGATGCCTTTTTAAATCCAGCTAGTTCTGCTTCTTGATCTGACCTGAAAAATCTTACGTTTTCTAGTAAAACTGTAGGCAGGAATCTGTCAAGCAATTCCGTAGAGTAGAAAAACTTTGATTCAATATTGCCAACCAGATCGCAGATAGTTTCAAAATCACAGTAGAGACAACGTAATTTATATTGTTTGTCTTTTACAATTTCATACGCTGGTTTACTAAACTGAGTTTCTTTGTTACTTATGCAAGTTTCATTTGAGCATACAAAGTCACTTCTTGCGTACTTAACGCCACTAAATTGTACTGAGTTAAAAATTCTTACTTTCTTATCCTCAACCTCTCCAGATCCAAGCAGATGCAACATAAGGGCCATTCTGATAGGTATTCCGACCGCAGCCTGTCTGAAATATAGGCTTCTTGGGTCTTGATCAACTTCTGGGCTTACCTCATCCACTCTGGGTAATGGGTGCAATATAGAAACATCTTTAAAACTAGTACTGCTAAGAGCCTTTTCATCTAGAAATGGATAGTTTCCCCTACCTATCTCAATGCTTCCTCTTTCAGTTTGTCTTCTGGTTACATACAAAGATAGAGATTCACCTTCAGGTATACTAAAATCTACGGTATTGCCTTCCAGAGAAGACATGGCGAGTTGATGTGGTTCTTTCGGGGTGACATAGATTGCATTTATAGAACTACCAGTTTCTGTGGGTGACTCACTATTGAATAAAGCCTTGAGTATTCCCAATCCTTCTTTCTGTATATGGGCCTTGTAATCTCTTTCAAGCCTACGAAGAACATAATCTGGTATGTCATTTCCATCACCTGGAACAAAAATGATATTAGATCCGAATCGTGCGAGCGCAAATGCCAGGGAATGGACGGTTCTACCGTTTGATAAGTCTCCGCAAATAGCCACGTTTAATCCTTCTAGGCTGCCATGGCGTTCTCTCAACGTATAGAGGTCACAAAGTGTTTGCGTGGGGTGTTCGTGTTTCCCATCTCCAGCGTTGATTACCGGAACCTGAGAATATTCAGCTGCGAGTTTGACGGCTCCTTCCCAAGGATGTCGAATAATCATAATGTCACTATACGAACTAACTACTCTAACTGTGTCTGCTAATGATTCTCCTTTCGACGCTGAAGAGGCGTTTACGTCCCATGCTGATATAACCCCACCTCCGAGTTTTTGCATCGATGATTCAAAGGAAAGTCGGGTTCGCGTACTAGGTTCATAGAAAAGGGTTGAGGCTATTTTGCCAGATGCCTGTCCAAAAAACTTTTTCGGATCAGCATTTATATCATCGGCGGTTTCGAATATAGATAAAACATCATCGATCGATAGATCGTCGAAGGATATTATATTTCTGCCAAATAAATTTGTCATTTTCTACTAATTAATGATTCTAAATCCTGAACTTTGGTTCTGGTTTTATTCGATCCAA
>CAZNWQ010000025.1:0-15701 GCA_964576965.1 uncultured Dehalococcoidia bacterium | reverse complement strand
TCGACACCTTTCCACCTAGGGTCTGTTTTCCACCTGTTCTCTAACTCTTTAGCCTGCTGTGTAACATTTGAGTGATTATTACTCAAGGTTTCCTCCTAACCAAATTCGAGTATTTATTTCGTAATTCGTCATCAAGCTTTGATAACTATACGAAAACAATTATATTGAAAATAAGGTATAATGCAACGGGGTTGTTTTCTATAGCTGTGATAGGCTATACCTATCGCTCGATCTTAGATAGGGAGGACAATATGGAATTGATACAAATAGAGGCTTTTTTAACGGCTGCAGAAACTGGAAGTTTTAGGCGAGCGGCTGAAAGTCTATTTTTATCTCAACCGTCTGTTAGTGCCAGAGTTCAATCGTTGGAAGAAGAATTAGGCGTGCCTTTATTTCATCGCATGGGTAGAGGTGTTAGGTTAACAGATATGGCTAAAACCTTTCGTCCGTATGCAGAGAGATGTATGGATGCCATACGGCAAGCCAAGGATGTCATTGACGCTGAAAAGGCTTCTAGTGGAGGAGTTTTAAATATAGCTTCTGCCAGAGTCATAGGCACATACGCCTTGCCGTTCATAGTACATAAATTTAAAACCAAATATCCAAACGTTAATGTTCACATCAACATTGGTAGATCATCAGATGTTTTGGAAATGGTTTTGAATGAAGATGTACAAGTAGGTCTAGGTCGGGAGCTTACTCATCCAGACATTTTGACTATGCATTTATACAATGAGGATGTAATGTTGGCAACTAGCCCAGATCATCCATTTGCTATTAAAGGAGAAGCTAGTATATACGAAATAGCACGAGAGCCTCTGATATTGTACGACAGAGACTCATCATATTTCGTCTTAATAAGTCAGGTTTGTAGAGAAGCCGGTATTTCCCCGAAAGTTGAGATGACTTTAGATAGTGTTGAGGCAACTAAACATATGGTAGAACTGGGTATGGGTATATCGTTCTTGCCTAAAGTGGCTGTTGGGGCGGAAGTTGAGAGAGGTAGTTTAAAGTTAATACCTATGCAAGGTGGACATTTGGTATCGTTACCAACTGCATTGATGCTTAGAGAAGCACAACATTACAGCCCCACCGTTTTGGCTTTTTTGGATGTCGTGAAAGAATTCCACAATGTAGATACAGACGGATTGAAGATCTGAATCTATAGCATAAGTTTTGTATTTTTTATGATAGCGATTATAATAAATTAGAGAAGTTTGAATCACACGGGGTGTGGCGCAGTTGGCAGCGCGCTACGTTCGGGACGTAGAGGTCGTCGGTTCAAATCCGACCACCCCGACCAGATTCCTGATTTTGATTAAGGAGATTCAGATGGTAGAAATATACGGACAAAACGGTTTCGAGTACAACTACGTTCCTGATTGGCCAAATCTTCCAGAGGGAATGAGATTTATAGAGTGTCCTGGAGTGGCGGTGGATTCTCTGGACAATATATATGTTTTGACTAGAGGCGATCATCCGTTAATTGTTTTTGACAAGGAAGGCAATTTTATTAAGACTTTAGGGGAAGGGTTGTTTAGTAACAGGACTCATGGGTTGTATATAGCTCACGATGACTCAATATTAGTAGCGGATGACGGGTTACATACTATACAAAAATTTAGTCCAGGTGGAGATGATATGGTTATGGAGATAGGGGAGCGTAGTCACCCTGCCCCTATATGGAGTGGGCAACCGTTTAATCGTCCTACCTCAGCTGCAATTATGGCAAGTAATGGGGATGTTTATATATCAGATGGATATGGTAATTCACGGGTTCACGTTTATTCTGACGACGGCAATTATAAATTTTCATGGGGGGAATCCGGTATAGAAGCAGGACAATTTATAAGGCCTCATAATATAGCTATAGACGATAAAGACAATGTTTATGTTGTCGATAGGGAGGCTCATAGAATACAAATATTCGATCCAAATGGGAACTTTATAACCATGTGGAGCAATATACATAGGCCAGATGCAATGGTTTTATGGAAAGATCACATATATATTGGTGAGTTAAATGGTATGACTGGTATGGAAGGGGCTCCAGGTTTAGGGCATCGTGTAAGCATATATGATTTGGCTGGTAATTTGGTAAGCCGATTTGGAGACAAAGAAGAGGGTAGCGGACCTGGTCAGTTTCACGCACCACACGGAATAGCAGTAGATTCTGAAGGTTCTATATATGTTTCAGAGGTTTCCTATACGATAACCGGTTCTCGTATGGATCCACCCCGAGAACTACGCAGTATATCTAAATATAAATTAGCATAGGCTTGGTATGCTAGAAGTTTAATGTTAGGTTCATCGATCTTTTTACACAGAGGATATTATTATCCTCGTCCTACAAATGGCATATTGGTTGCTAATATGGTCATAAATTGTACGTTGGTGTCTAAAGACATGTTGGAAATAGTCAATATAGCATCTGCCACATAATTAACGTCAAAGGTTGGCTCCACCATGGTAGTTCCATTAGCTTGAGGAACTCCGTTTTTCATTCGTGCAGTCATATCTGTTCCTGCATTTCCTATGTCTATTTGGCTACAGGCTATATTGTGTTTTCTGCCGTCTAACGAAATGGATTTGGTAAGGCCAGTAATGGCATGTTTCGTGGAAGTGTATGGAGAAGAATTTGGTCTTGGTGTGTGTGCAGATATAGATCCATTATTTATTATTCTTCCACCCATGGGGTCTTGTTCTTTCATTATTCGGAAAGCTTCTTGAGCGCACAAAAATGATCCCGTTAGGTTGGTATCTACTACGGACGTCCATTGCTCGTATGACAATTCATCAAATGGAACAGGTGGAGCGCCTCTACCGGCATTATTGAACAATACATCTAGTCTTCCAAATTCGTGCTTTGTAGTTGCAAAGAGTGTCTTTATGGATTCTGGGTCAGTAACATCTGTTACTACAGATATTGCATTTTTCCCATTATCTCCGGCCATTGCTGAAGTTTCTTCTAGGGTTTCAATATGCCTTCCTGCCAAGACGACAGAATATCCATCTTTCAACAAAGCTAAGGAAGAGTATCGTCCTATGCCTGACCCAGCTCCCGTTATTAAGGCAACCTTATGATTTGAAACCATTATAAATCCCTCAATTCTTTTTGGTGTGTTATGCGATAATCATAGCATACGTATAGAATGATATGAAATCTTATTTCTTTATTGTGAATATGCATGAAATATTAGCAATATATATTATATAATATATGGGAGTAGATGTTGATCTTTTTATGGGGGTAGTTGATATGAATAATAATGTGTTGCCCATCGTATATACTATAAAAGGCTGCGATGCTTGCGTTAAATTGCTGACAAAATGGGATAGTGAGGGAATTGAATACGAAGAGCGGAGAGCCGACTTAAGTCAGGAAATGATGGACGAGGCAAGAAAACACGGCGATGTAGTTCCTATTGTAGTGTATCCGAACGGATCTACAGAGGAAGGGTTCGAAGGCGGTATTGGTTGTTACATCGGTTAGGAAAATTTAATTAAGAATGGGGATGTTATGCCTAAAGAAAATTCTGTTGTGACAGTGGAAAGATTCAACTCTGGAATGCTTTATAAAGATTTCGTGGCACAGATAAACGTTAATCAAGATAGATTTGAACAGTATTATGGCACTGCCTCAGAAGTTTTAACAGAGAGTGACGTAGCATTTTTCCAGCAAATAATAAATGCAGGTGGATCAAAAGTACTTGTATTAGGTGAGGATTGGTGCCCTGATGTTTACAGGGGTATGCCGGTAATCGCCAAAATAGCTGATGCATCTGGAATGGATCTAAGGGTTTTTCCAAGGGATGCTAATTTAGATATAATGGACGAATTTCTTAAAGATGGTGAACACAGATCCATACCAACACTTGTTTTCTATACAGATGATCAAGAGTATTTGTGTCATTGGATCGAGAGACCTGCGATGGCAACCAAAGAAATGGCTGAGATTACCGAATCCGTTGAAAAAAAGATGCTAGGTAAAGATGAACAAGAGGTACGTGAAGCCAGAAGAGAGCTTGTTAATGCGAGATTTCCAGATTGGCAGAAATACACTATCGATGAATTGAGAGAACTTTTATCCAAAGCTTTAGCAATATAATAGACTAATAGATTTTCATAGTTTGCATTGAGTAATTATTATAAAAACGATGACGACTACCAAGACTGGGAATATCCTGATCAAGAAGATATAGATGCACTAGATCATCTTGATGTCGGGAATGCTGATGCACGAAAAGTCGACAGAATGTCCTTGCCAATTAAACTCTTTGGAGGGTTTATGGTGGTGGCTTTCGTTGGCTCTTTGCTGGTACCTTTAATTGGTTCGTTTTCGGGTAGTTCGGTCGATGATTCGATCCAATCAGAAGAAGAGTTTTTAAGATCTGTATACAGTGAAGTCATAGAACAAAAAGTTACAGAGGTCTTGAGGGATAATGCTGAAGGCGACACCATAGGATATTTAAATGTTGAATTTCCTCAATCTGAACAGGATCCCCTTATAGCAATTCTTGTAAATTATTCAGCAACTTCAGTTCTGCCTAAGCTGGACAAGATAAATGCATATAGCGTAGATTTGTTTAGAGAGATATTTACTGATATACGATTCCGTAACGTAACTCTGGTTTGGTTTGATGCTTCTGGTGTTGGCGCAGATGGAGAAATATTAGCAAAAGCTTTATTAATGGTTGGTGTGTCGAAGACCAATTCTATAGACATTAACTGGTCTTCTATAACCGCTGAAGATTTGAGATATATAGCAGATTATTATCAGGAATATCCTGAACAATAATTGGTGATTATGGACTCGTTGGAAGTGACGAACATTTCCGCATTGCTTAGTTTAGTATAATGTATTTTGACTATAGTACATTAATGATGTTCAAGCATATAAAAATATGTATTGGGGAAGGAGCCGAAATTGATTAGAAGCCTTGGTACTAAAACACCTAAAATACACCCGTCTGCTTTTGTTAGTGAGGCAGCGTACGTTGTGGGAGATGTTGAGATAGGTGAGGGGTCAAGTGTTTGGCCGGGTACAGTTATTAGAGGCAATTTGAGCAAAATTGTCATTGGTAAATACGTTAATATCCAAGATAATTGTGTAGTACATTCAGAAGAAAATTCCCAAACTACGATAGGCGACTATGTTTCTATGGGCCACAAGGTTATGTGTCATGCTACGTTAGTTGGTGATAACTGTTTGTTAGGTAATGGGTCGACTGTCAATTCGTATACTACTATCAATAAGGGTTCAATTATAGCTGCTGGGTCTGTAATATTAGAAAGAGTCGAAATACCGCCTAATTCGTTGGTGGTTGGAGTTCCAGGAGAAGTAAAGCGTACGATTAGCGAACGTCATATAGAACTGATCAACAAAATATGGAACGATTACAAGAAGTATGCTCAGGAATTTAAGTCTGCCGGGTTGGAGGATTCAGATAGAGATAAATTTAATGATCCGGATGTCTAAGGCTGATTTTGAATTTGGAGGATTAGTCTATGAAAGTTATTGATCTCAGGAGTGATACGGTTACTCATCCTACTAATTCCATGCTGTCTGCAATGGCTAATGCCGAATTGGGTGATGAAGGATTTTCTGATGATCCTACAGTTAACCTTTTGCAGGAAAAAGTTGCGGATATGATGGGCAAAGAGGCTGCTTTATTTATGCCAAGCGGTACAATGGCGAATTTGTCTGCAATTTTAACACATTGCGAGAGAGGGGATGAAATAGTTCTTGGAGACCTGTCACATATTTATGTTTATGAATACGGAGCGGCTTCTTCTCTCGGAGGTATAATTTATAAACCTTTAGCAAATTCAGACAATGGAACACTCGATCTACATAGTGTTTATGAGGCTACAAAAAAATTATCTACTAGATTTCCGAATACAGCTCTACTATGTTTGGAAAATACACATAATCGGTGTAGTGGAGCTGTTTTGCCTCAGGAATACGTGCGGACAGTTTCAGATGTATCTCATAATAATGGGTCAGCGGTTCATTTGGACGGGGCTAGAATATTTAATGCCGCTATAGCGCAAAATCTACCCCCTAAAGAGTTGGTCTCCACGGTAGATTCAGCCATGTTTTGTTTTTCCAAAGGTCTCAGTTGTCCTGTTGGATCGATATTGTTAGGTACGAAAGATTTTATAGCTAAAGCAAAGATAATGAGAAACACTTTGGGGGGAGGGATGAGGCAGGTAGGGGTCCTGGCAGCAGCTGCATTAGTTGCATTGGAAGAGATGATTGATAGACTGGGTGAAGATCATCATCATGCTCGTTTGTTGTCGGATGGATTAAGAAATCTTAAACACGTACGTGTACAATCCGACGTTATTGAAACAAATATAGTTATATTTGAAATTCCTGAGAGGGATACGCAGGAACTCTTATCGTTATTTGGAGATCAAGGTCTTAAGGTCAGTAATCCATATGGCGATAAAATACGTATGGTCACCCATTATGGGATAACAGAGCAAGACATTTATGAGGCTCTAAGTGTTGTTAAGAGCGTTGTTGAAAGTAATTGATCACAAAATAGTTATATTCGATATTGTGGAGGGATTTAGGTTATGAAAGCTATTCAAATGTCAGGACCCGGTGGGTCAGAAGTATTGGAATATAACAATGTTCAAGATCCTGTACCTGGTTCAGGAGATGTTTTGGTTCAACTTAAGGCCATTGGTGTGAACTATATGGATATTTACGTTCGGTCTGGTACTTATCCTATACCGTCGTTACCGCTTATTCTTGGATCGGAGGGAGCTGGCGAGGTGCTCGCAATAGGTGATGATGTTTCTGGTTTCAAGCAAGGAGATTTAGTGGCTTACACTGGAGTCCCTCAATCATACGCTCAGAAAATTGTTTGCCCTGCCTGGAAACTTATAAAGATTCCAACTGGATTAGATCTAGATACAGCCGCGGCAGTCATGTTGCAAGGTATAACAGCTCAGTACTTATGTAAATCGACTTACCCTCTAGGACCTGGCGATACATGTTTAATTCATGCTTCTGCTGGAGGTGTTGGATTACTACTTACACAAATGGCAAAATCTTTAGGAGCTACTGTTATAGGAACGGTATCTACGGAAGAAAAAGGAAATATTTCCAGATCTGCTGGCGCTGACTATATTATAAACTACAAAACACATGATTTTCAAAAAGAAGTTGAAGCCATATCAGACGGGAAAGGGATTCAAGTGGTTTATGACTCAGTGGGATTAGACACTTTTGATAAAAGTATTGGTTGTCTTGCTACAAGGGGTTATATGGTTCTTTATGGGCAGTCAAGTGGGTTAGTCCCTCCGATATCTCCCATGTTGTTGAATAGTAAGTCGTTGTTTTTGACGAGGCCAACTTTGAACTCATATATAGATAATAGAGCAGAATTGGAGAGCCGAGCGAGTGAAGTCTTGAATGCTGTAACCGAGGGTACGTTGAAAGTTAGCATACATAACAAATTTGCATTAGCAGACGCTGCCATGGCACACGACCAATTGGAAGGGCGACTCACTACAGGCAAGCTACTCTTAGTGCCCTAAATCTCATGTATTGAATATTTTCACATATTAACTAAAGGTAGACGATTTATGTCTGAAATTAATATCGAAACTAGACTGAACCAGATTAGGGAAAAGATTCAATCTGCATTGAGTAGATCCGGCAGATCAGAAGCAAGTGTTATTTTGTTGGGTGCTTGTAAGCAGGTCAGTTATCAGAGAATTCTTGATGCTGTGGGCTTAGGTTTGGATCACTTGGGTGAAAACAGAGTGCAAGAAGCTGAAAGTAAATTCGACATTACTGACCTACCACAGGGATTAAAGAGTTTGCAACTGATCGGAACTCTGCAATCTAATAAAGTAAAACGAGCTGTGCAAATGTTCGATGTTATCCAATCCGTGGATAGTATAAAGTTGGCTGATAGGATAGATGTGGTTGCAGGAGAAATGAAGAAGAGAGCTAAGATCTACCTAGAAGTTAATCTTTCTGGAGAGGACACAAAAACCGGTATAAACCTGCGGGAATTTGATGAAGTTATAGAACTCATTATTGCTAAACCCAATCTAGAATTAGTTGGGTTAATGACAGTACCACCGCATAGTGTTGATCCAGAAAATAGCAGACAATACTTCCAACAGCTTAGAAGTTTAAGAGACTCGATAATCAAACATACATCTATCCAGATTGAGCAAGTTGGATTGTCCATGGGTATGACAAATGATTTTGAAGTGGCCATAGAAGAAGGTGCTACTCTTGTACGTCTAGGATCGGCAATATGGGGACCCAGAGAATAATCGTAATTCTTTTATTGTCGCCCCATATATTTTGGATTTTCTATTGACTAGATTCAATTCTGATATACTATGGTATAATCGTTCGAGGTGGTATCGTGTTGGATCCGTATCGGATTGTTCAGATTCTCCTTTGCGTTTTGATAGGTAGTTTGACATTGCCCTTCTAGCATTGGTTAGTAAGAACTCACTTTTTCGCCAATAGGACTTGTTAAGATTTTAGGAGGACATTGTTTTGAGGATATATGTAGGGAATCTTTCCTATCAAGCTACTGAACAGGAGTTGAGAGATACTTTTGAACCACATGGTGAGGTAGAAGAGACGTATATAGTTAGAGATAGAGACACAGGAAGATCAAGAGGATTTGCTTTTGTTGAAATGCCAACAGATGATGAGGCCAAAGCTGCAATTGAAGACCTAAATGGTAAAGAAGTGGGGGGGAGAACTCTCACTGTTAATGAAGCTAGGCCAAGACAGGAGAGGTCTCCTGGTTCTGGTTCTCGTTGGTAGAAGTAGATAGCTATAGAATCTTTTAGACCAAAATTAGAGCCACTTCCTATAAGGAAGTGGCTCTAATTTGATTTTACTTATAATTATTAAGAGCACACTTTGAAAATTATCCAACTTACTCACAATAATCCATGGCTAGTAATGTCAGGGGTTTGGATCCAGGCTGTGACTATTTCAATCATGGGGTCATCGTTGGGTATTATGTTGCCTAGTATCACCGAAGATTTAGATATTTCACCTGTCCAGGCAGGTATTTTGGGTTCAGCTTTTTTCCTAGGTTCCGCTAGTACTTCGTTACCGGCCAGCGTTTGGATGTCCAAATACAGTCCTAAAACAGTTACTACTATTGCTTTGTTATTAGCTGCTTTATTTATGATGTTACAAGGATGGGCTCCAACGTTTTTGTTTCTCCTGTTAGGCAGGTTTTTATTTCAGATAACTATGGTTACGCGGATGGTTGCGGAGGCAATCATAATTCAGCAATGGTTTAGTACCACAAAAATAGCACTGGTGGTAAGCATAACTGTAGGTATATTTTCGAGTGGTCAACTGATTGGCATTGCTACCATGACGTTTTTGATGGATTTATTAGGAGGCTGGAGGAATGTTTACTACGTATTTGGTGTATTAATGATTATAACCTCTCTGTATTGGATTTTTGTTGGCAGAGATAGCATATCGACTAAAGATCAACGTAGATCAGATGACGGCTCTCCTTTACAGATTTTACGTAAACGAAAGATCTTATGGGTCATTGCAGCCGCTCCTTCTGGAGCGGCTGCTGCTTTTGCCAGCGTAATAACCTTTTGGCCGACATATGCTTTGGATTCTTTATCATTATCGTTAGAGGAAATCGGTTTACTTTTGACCCTTTTCCCTCTGGGAGGTATGATCGCCGCTTTTGTAGGAGGTCCTTTGTCGGACAAGATACGCCAAAGGAAAATTCTTATTTGGGGTCCTGGTGTCTTGCTGCCAATAATATATTTGATTCTCTTTACTACAGACTCCATGCTCATTGTAGGAATACTTCTATTTGCTGCAGGTTGGAATGCTATGATTTGGGTACCTATAATACGTACAATTCAGTATGACTTAGGATTGAAACCTAGAGAAACAGCCGTATCATTAGGTTTATTTATGACTATGATGCCTATTGGCGGAGCGCTAGGCCCACCGATCGTCGGTGTTATAGAAGAGGTCTATGGATCACTACAATATGGGCTAATAGCAATATCATTTTTGCCGTTAACCCTTTTGGTCGGAGGGATATTTATTCCAGAAACCAGTCCGTTTAGGAAAAATACATCGTAAAGTTAATGTTGCTTCATGATGAGACTCTCGAGTGTGGCAAGCATTCAACGAGCGGTTTGTACAAGCTTGTTTATGGCGACCCGGAGCGGATTCGAACCGCCGATCTCTGCCTTGACAGGGCAGTGTGTTAAACCAGCTACACCACCGGGCCATCAGGAACTCTTTAAAGGGTGCTTGATAATAATATGTCAGTTTTCAACGACTTTTCTTATTAAGCCAACATAGAATACGACATGAAACATATTTAGTCTAGAGTATCGTAATTCAAAACCGAAATCAGCGCATTGTAAATCACTCAATTTTGAGTTGCAAGATATTTACTTCAGCGTTCTAGATGTAGCAATTACTAACACAACACATATTAAGGCAAGAACCAACAACCATGAATGGCTTTGTGAGGTTTTAGGGTGTTTTCGTCTTGATTTTCGATTCATATCATTAAAAGGTCCATCAGGTTTCGTATAGACAATTTCTACAAGTATATTACATTTTCGAATATTAACTATCCGAATACTTGATAGGTTTGAAATATGATGGTATCTTGTAGCCGCTTGTATTAAAGTGGGGTATTACATATGAAGAAACGAAATTTAACACTATTCGCCATACTCTTGCTGATGATTTCAGGATGTTCAGATACTAATGAAGGGGCCTCTCAAGTTACAGAGCCTTCTCCCGTAGTAAGCGAAACATTGATTACCCCCACACCTTATCCAACACCGACACCTTATCCAACGCCGACGCCTTACCCGACGCCGACGCCTTACCCGACACCTACTCCTTACCCTACACCCACGGCTTATCCTACTCCTACACCTGTGCCGGAGCCAACACCAACGCAAGCTCCCGTACCAACTCCAACGCCTACACCTATTCCAACGCCTGTCCCGACTGTAGCCCCTACACCTACTCCTGCGCCAACTCCTAGCATGTCGGCTCCGTTAATGTTCCATCACTTAGGAGGCAATGTAACAGTTGGAGGTATAACTCCACCTGATGGTACTGTTATCGAAGCTAGAGTAAAATGGTGGATATCAGACCCTGTAACTATAGTTAACGGGCAATACATTATTATAGTAACGCCCAATGATTGGGCTTTACAGTTGGAATTAATAACCTTTTTCATAGGTGATAAACAAGCTGAAGAAACAGTACAGTACGACGGTAGAACAATAGGCTTTGATAATAGTTTTGATTTAACGTTTCCTTAGTTTTATACCGTTAGGATTTAATTTTTTATAACAGAAGTGTTTTTATGCCAAAAAATCTTGTGATAGTAGAATCTCCGGCAAAAGCAAAAACTATTGGCCGATATCTGGGTAATGACTATGAGGTCGTTGCTTCAGTCGGTCATGTGAGGGATTTACCTTCAAAAACTATGGCGGTTGACATACAAAATGGTTTCAAACCGGAATATGAAATCATGCCTGGTAAAAAGACCGTAATACAAAATCTCAAGAAGTTAGCAAAGAACTGCGAAGTCGTGTACCTTGCTACGGACCCTGATAGAGAAGGAGAGGCTATTTCTTGGCACATAATGGAGTCTATATCTACCAAAGCGGTGGCTAAGAGAGTTATATTCCATGAAATAACAGAAAGTGGTGTAAAAGAGGCTTTTAATAACCCTACTTCAGTCAATATGCATTTAGTGGATGCACAACAGGCTCGGAGAGTGCTGGATAGAGTAGTGGGTTATGAATTAAGTCCTTTGTTGTGGAAAAAATTTACTAGTGGATATAAATTGGGTCTTTCAGCCGGGCGAGTACAATCTGTAGCGTTGAAATTGATAGTCGAGAGAGAGAAAGCTATAAATGATTTCAAACCAGAGGAATATTGGATTATATCTGTTGATCTAATCAAAGAAGAAGACAAGAAAAGAATCGCATTCAATGCACGTCTTTCTGGGTCTAAAAGATATTCTAAAGAAGATGCAAAGCTTATCGAACAGGATTTACAATTATGTGACTTTAGAGTTGACTCCTTAAGT
Source organism: uncultured Dehalococcoidia bacterium (assembly GCA_964576965.1). GTDB lineage: Bacteria > Chloroflexota > Dehalococcoidia > Lucifugimonadales > UBA2985 > VFHP01. Next base: position 3,588 of record CAZNWQ010000025.1, on the reverse strand, counting down.
AACAAGACCTCAAAGGTGAAACCTCAAGCTCCATTTACAACCAGCACTCTGCAACAAGAGGCGTCTCGTAGATTGTCAGGATTTTCGGTGTCTAGGACTATGAGGATTGCTCAGCAACTATATGAGGGTATAGCGCTTGGATCAGGGGCTGAAACCGGGTTAATAACTTACATGAGAACTGATTCGACGGTGTTGTCTGCTACTGCGACTACGGAGATAAATGAATTTATAAGGAATAATTACGGAGAACAATATTTGGGCACAGGAAATCGACGCAGAGGCAGCAAATCTGCCGTTGCAGCCCAGGAGGCTCATGAAGCTATCCGCCCTACATCTATAAAAAGAACACCTGAAGAAGTGGCAAAATATCTGACTAGAGAACAGATGGCCCTTTATACTTTGATTTGGAAACGAGCTTTGGCTAGCCGAATGGCGGATACAGTAAACAAAATTACTACTGTAAATATTGCGGCTAAAAAAACCGATACGATTGTTTATAAATTGTTTTCTTCAGGCTCCGAGCCTGAATTTGATGGTTATATGAAGATATACAATGTTGGGAATAATAGGTCTGAAGAATATGTAGATGATGAAGAGACCTCGGATGATCAAGATGATTTTCAGAAAATACCCAGCTTTTCCAAAGGTGAACATTTGGTATTGAATAATGTCAATAACGATCAAAAATTCACCAGACCGGCTCCCCGTTATAGCCAAGCTTCTTTTGTGAAAACCTTAGAAGAATCTGGTATTGGAAGACCAAGCACTTACGCTTCCATTATGGCAACTTTGGAAGGCAGGAATTATTGTTCATTGGAAAATGGTAGATACGTTGCAGAGCCTTTGGGTATTGCTATAGTTGGTCAATTGGACCCGTATTTCCCAAATATAATGGATGTAGCATTCACTGCGAAAATGGAGACAAATTTAGATGAAATTGCGAATGGCAATAAGCAGTGGGTAAAAGTATTAGAGGAATTCTATAATCCCTATCGCGAATTATTTCTGATTGCCGAATCTTCTATGCCGAAGGTTACTGTCCAAACACCAACTGGCGAATCATGTCCTGAATGTGAACGGCCACTGGCTGAAAAGATAGGACGTAACGGGAAATTCATAGCTTGTACTGGATTTCCGGAATGTAGATATAGCAAACCGTATCAGATATCTACTGGTGTGTCTTGCCCAAAATGCCAGGGATTGTTGGTTCAACGGAAGGGTAGGAGAGGTGGGAGGGTGTTTTATGGATGTTCCAACTATCCGTCTTGTGACTTTTCTCTAAGGCAAAAGCCAATTCCAGAACCCTGTCCGAGTTGTGAATCAGTTCTTGTGATAAATAATAGGAGTTCAGTTTCCTGTTCATCTTGTGACTATAGTGCTGATATAGAGGAATTCCAAACAGATGGTTCTGCTGCTGAGGTGGCTGTTTGAATGAACAGGACAGCAGTTTAAATATATTAAAATATATAGATGGCTATATAGAGTATTTGAGAGGTGAAAGAAATCTTTCAGATTACACTGTTCGTAATTACGTTGACGATCTAAAACCGTTTTCCGAGTTTCTCTCTTCCAAGAATGTTGAATATATCAACGATATCAATAGATCAGTAATAAGGGAATATATAGCTTGGATGATGTCATCTCGCCTTCTTATGAGACAAACTACTGTGCGCAGACGAGGACACATGCGTGGTAGCGTCGTAAGAAACATGGCTTCTATTCGGTCGTTTTTTCGTTATCTGGTCGACAAAGGAATATGCGAATCTGATGCTTTGTGGTATCAAGTGAGTCGCAGTTCTAGACCTTTGATCCCGAAAGCAGATAGTCTTTTACCTAAAGTTTTAGGCAAGAACGAAGTTGCTGAACTCATAAATTACCCTTTGAATAAAGTGTATTTAGATGCAAGATTGCAGAAAAGAGATAAAGCCATACTGGAACTTTTATATGCTAGTGGACTGCGGGTTGGAGAGTTATCATCTTTAAATGTACGGGATTTAAACGTTGATAATAGGCTCTTGAGAGTTCTTGGGAAAGGGTCCAAACAAAGAGATGTTTTTATGGGTAAAACGGCTCAGAACTCTCTTAAATCATACTTGCTAAATTCTAGACCATTGTTGCTGAAAAAGAACAAAAATGATGCACTATTTCTGAACAAATTTGGTAATAGACTTAGTAAGAGGTCTGTTCAGGATATGGTGTCAAGATATAGTTTGATGTCTATAGGAGAGAGAATAAATCCACACATGTTGAGGCATAGCTTTGCAACACACCTTTTGGATGGTGGTGCTGACATTAAAGTGGTTCAAGAATTATTGGGGCACTCCTCCCCCTCAACTACACAAATATACACACACGTTAGTTTGGAAGAGTCCAGGAAAAAATATTTGGCCTTTCACCCAAGGGCGAAAATTTCTTAAACCCACTTACTATTAGGATTTATTAGTTCCTGCTTTGGGCCCGGTTTCTGGAATAAATATAGCAGCGATAAATAGAGTTATTGGCAGAGGGGATACAGCGGTGAGTCCTGTAAGTAATGAGCCGCTGGATTCTTGTAAGGCACCTACTATGATTGGTCCCATCGTAGCTCCAATTGGGAACAATGTTCTATTTAGACCACCTGCTACTGCAACTTCACGGGGAGACAACTTCATGTCTAGGGGTATAGTAAATAATACAGGGGGGAATGACATTGCCAATCCTCCTATAGCAAAGAGCATTAAGTATGCGATTAATATCATGTCTATATTCAAGAGGACTAGATACATGCCTGGAAGTATTAAGCCAGCAAATAACAGTATAGGCTTTCTTCTGCCAATTTTCTGAGACAATGCACCGCCTAACACTGACCCAAATATGCCACCTAAAGGGAAAGCAGACATCAACAATCCAGCTGTGCCTACGGAGATGTTCATGTATTCTATTGAATAGCTTGGGTAAAATGTCATGAATGAACCGAAAGTGCACGCTATTCCAATTTGAGAACCAGCTATAACCCACAATATTTTCCTTCTTACCAATACTCCAGCAGGGTTGCCTTGTTTTGCTGATGGTGTAGTGGTAGGATTGGTCGTTGTTTTCTGTTTGCCAATAAATATCCATGATAAAGAAAAGGCAAACATATAAATTGCTATAACCACATAAACTAATCGCCAACTATCAAATATAGTAACCATTGCAGGTACAAGAACCAACGCCAGAGTTTGGCCGATTGATCTAATACTAAAATCTAATCCGTTTACAATGGAATACAGTCTTGATTGGAACCACTGCTGTATGAATATTATTTGCAGCGTTAATCTAACGCTAGCTAAAGCCACAAATGTGAATCTAGATATTATTAATATTTCTACGTTGGTCGCCAGTGAGTGAGCAAGAGATGCTATCCCCATTCCCAAAGTTGCAATAAGGGTAACTATTTTCGGGTTGTATTTAGTTAGCCATATGCTGGTAGGCAATGACATAAGACCGAAGCCAAAGAAGCCAGCAGAGCCCAGTATCCCTGCTTGTATGGGGGATATGCCGAGGTCCTCTTGCCATAACGGCAAGAGCACGCCTATAGACATGAAGACAAATACGTTGCCAATGTCT
>CAZNWQ010000024.1:0-15701 GCA_964576965.1 uncultured Dehalococcoidia bacterium | reverse complement strand
GCGGGCACAAACTAATCTACTCAGGATTTTTTCTGGACAACAAGACGACAGTGTTCTTAACAAATATTCGGTCCGTATACCGTTAAAGCGAGTCGGGTTTAATGACATAATGGAATGCACAGCGCAAGAAGTAACTTACAACCTCAAGGTTGTAGTAGATGGTCTTTCATTCACAGACCAAATTAACGCTCCTGATGGTGACAACTGGATGTGGGAGGGAACAGACATCTTAGTTAATGCACTTTTTTTTATATCCGAAGATGAAACTCCAGATATAAAAGCTAAAAACATGAAGGTTAGACCTCAAAGGGGAGATGAAATCACGGGACATACCCTACGTAGATGGAATGCACAATTCCGATACTTATACTTACCGCGCTATTAAATACGTCCAAGAAAACTAGATACCATAAATTAGGTTAGTCGGAATATTTTACTTAGCTCTTACCAAAATCCCTTACAAACTTAGGGGCCCACCAGTTTAATCTTCCCATAACGCGCATTAAAGCAGGAACAAGAATAGCCCTGACTAGGGTAACGTCTATAATTATAGCCAATCCTAATCCAACCCCGAACATTTTGACGATTACAATATCAGCCATGGCAAACGAAGCACAGACCAATACCATGACTAATGCGGCACTCGTAATTATCCTTCCAGTCCGTTCCAATCCCTGAGCTACACTGTAAGTATTATCACCAGTTTCGTCATATATTTCCTTAACTCTACTTAAGAGAAATACTTCGTAATCCATACTTAATCCAAAAATTATACAAAAAAGCATGACTGGTAATATTGCGTCTATATACCCTAATGCTGTAAAGCCTAATACGTCCTGGAAATAACCTTGTTGAAATATAAGAACTAATGCACCGTACGAGGCAAATATGCTCATGCCATTCATTAAAACTGCTTTAATTGGTAAAAGCACCGACCTGAAAAGTAGAAACAACGCTATATAAATTGTAACCAAGACATACAAAATAACCATTGGGAAAGAACCATATATAGCGTCTATTGCATCAATGAGATCAGCCGTTCCTCCGGTAACGTGAAGAGTCATATCACCTTGAACAACACCTGTAGACCTTATCATTGCCACCAAATCCCTGGATTCATCGGCCATTATTTCGTGTTGTGGAACAACTCTAATATATGTCGCGTTGTCACTTGTCATAACATCTAACATTCCAAGTACTTTGGGATCTTGTATAGCATCTATATTTTGATACATCTGAACGTATTGATCTTTGGTCATACCGGGAACTAAACTGACTACGCTTTCAACACGCTCAACTCTAGAATCTTTAGACAGTTTATCCGTAGTTTCATATATTTCCGCTAGGTTTTGTTCTGATAAAGGACTGGACGGAGTGGTATAAACCAGCATAATGGGTGCAGTCTCTCCTGGTCCTAATTCTTTTTCCAATATATCAAATCCCTGCCTAGATTCAGCTTTTTCAGGTAAGATACCAGCCCATGGAACACCAAGTTTAACTCCCAAATAAGGGGTGCCCAAAAACACTAAGAAAGTTGTAAGCGTAACTATTACAATTAGGGGCCTCTTCATTACGGATGAAGCAAGTTTTATCCAGAAACCTTCGGTGAAGTTACCCGTTCTAATTATTCTCAGGGAATTAACTCTTTCACCCAAAGCTCCTATAATGGCCGGCAAAAGTGTCATAGCAAGTAACAGAGCCAATATCATTACCGTTACCCCACCAATACCTACAGACCGTAGAACCATAAAATCGAAAAAGAGCAATCCTGATAAACCTAATATGGAAGTTACAGCTGAAAATAGAATCGACTGCCCTGCTGTGGAGAAAGTAACACCTATAGCATCAGGCACATCCCGATTCTTAATTTCTTCTCTGAACCGATTTACAAAGAGTAAAGAGTAGTCCACGGAGACCCCTAACCCAAGAAAGGTAGCAATATTAAGAACAAAAACGGAAATATCTGTGGCCTGGGTTAAAAGAAAAACTAAAGCAGCGGTAACAACGACGCTTATAATTCCCATAATGAGAGGTAATCCTGCAGCAATGAGACTTCCAAAGACGAGTATCAGGACCAGTAGTATAACTGGAAATGCCACCATCTCAGCTCGTTGAAGGTCTTCCTCACTATACACATTCATGTCATAGAATATTGGGATACCTCCGGTGACCCAAACATTCAAAACATCCGAACTTACATTTGATTTTATATCTGGAACCATATCCATAGCGCTGTCTATGTCAATGTCCATAGACACAACTGCATACATAGTACGACCATCGTCAGAAACCATATTTAAATCACCTGAGTTATATGGTGTCAACACTCCTGTTACAACATCTATATCGGAGGTAAGGACAGTGGAAATTCTTTCTACTTCGCTTCGAAATGCTTCATCTGTATATTGCATATCATCGTCCTGCAAAACTAGCAGGACGGACGACTGTGTAAATCCTAATTGATCATCAAGGATATCTAAACCTTGTTGTGCTTCAGTATCAACTCTTCCAAAACCGTTGCTTAGTTCGCTCATTAACATTGGACCTGCAGGAAGAGAAAGCAACAATATAAGAATCCACAGAGCGATTACCTTCCATTTCCATCTATAAATCAGCAGACCGTAACTATATAACAACTATATTTCCTTAAAAAATAATACTAACTAAAGAGCACTGCGACATATTAATAATATGAATCAAATATGGCAATACATTTTAGTCAAAAAATAGTGGGTTTTAAATAATTCCTTGGGAAGACATATAACTATTTTATAATGCTGCCAAAAAGTCTTCTGTCCTTCCAAGTAGTGAGACGGAGATTGTAAGCTATAACAGAATGCCACGCCGCTATAAACATCAAGGAAATACACAAAGGGTAAAATACAACTGTAACAATACTATGCTCAAACTTCTTACAAACTATGACCCATGAAATAGCTATCAAAGATAAAGACAAGTAAGAGATAAATACAAATTCTGATCCTGGTGAGGACAATTTATCGAATCCTACAATTGTTGATATGGGTATAAAACACATACCAAATAACAACGAAAATAAAAGCATAAATACCATGAAACTGTAATTTATTGCAGGAAATAGACTTCTGGATATACTCATGAAGGCATCAACGTTTCCTTTACCTGCCAAAACATCCACAGATCCTGCACCGGAAAATAAAAGCCATTTCAATCCTGATCTTTTCACCATGCGACCCAGACTGAAATCATCCAATGGATTATTCCATATTGAATAATGTCCACCGATCTTGTTATAAGATTCCTTCTTAAAGAGCATAAATTGCCCAAACGATGCTGATAAATAAGAATTTTTCCTTTTATGAGCAGCCCTCATTGGCAGCCAAGAAAACAAAAACCAGTCCAGAAATGGGTACATAAGTTTTTCTGCCACACAACCAGCCATTCGCTTTGGCATTACTGTTAATAAATCCGCGGATTGACTGCTAGCCTCGTGCATTGAAGCAGTAATTGCTCCAGGAGCCAATATGGTATCGGCATCAATAAAAAGTAAGTAATCTCCTTTTGCTTCATTGAATAATTGATGACATGCCCAGTTCTTTCCAATCCATCCATCAGGCAATTCTTTACCTTGAATTACTCTGATACGATCATCTATTTGTTCAAATGAACGTATTATCTCTAGTGTATTATCACCTGAGTCATCGTCCAGTACTAATATCTCCATAGGTGTATACCTTTGAAGAATCAATGCTGCAAGCGAAAGACCTATTTTTGTTTCTTCATTTCTGGCCGGTATCAATACAGAAACCAATTCACCATCTGCTACATCTTCAAACATTCCAAATGAATCCCTAAGTGAGTTCAGGAAAAAGAAATTCGATACTGTGATTAAAAAAGTGAATATGCAGATGACCAGAATTATATAATACTGTATCTCAAATAAATCCATCATACAGCCCTGCCTGTCATTCTAAGCAACCACTCTCTGGGAAGTATTCCATAAGAGTATTCAGGCCTATGTTTATAAACTATTACGAATGTATTAACCAGCCATAGGGTTAATAGATTATCAAATGTATTCAATGGAACAAGGAAAATTGGACAACTAAGGAAGGCTATAGTTACCGTCAACGCATGGTTCTTTTGAAACACATGTAATATTAACAAAACACAAATCAGACCCGGCACCACACTACCACTTGTAACCGCTATCCAAGAACCTAAGCTTGTAGCCAAGGCCTTACCTCCACGGAATTTTAAAAATGGCGTCCATGCGTGCCCCAAAACTGGTGCAATTCCTATAGCAGCTATCTTAATTTGGGGCTGATCATTTAAATGATCACTAAACAAAGTAATAAATAAGAATACGGGGATAAAGGCTTTACCAACATCCAAGATCAGAGCAATTAACCCTGGTATCGGTCCTGCTAGCTTCCAAGTATTGGCCGTTCCTGGGTTACCATCCCCTACAGATCTGATGTCACCACCAGTTAAAATCTTCCCTAGTAAGACAGACCACGGTATAGAACCCGAAAAAAAACCTGCTAAACAAAACAGACCTACTAGGATATACACCTCCAGACAAACCTCAGGAAACAAACACCGGTGTCGATGTACTCGATACCGAGAGAATTCTTTGAGTTACAACTGGTGGAGCTGAGGAGGCTCGAACTCCTGACCTCTTCAATGCCATTGAAGCGCTCTCCCAGCTGAGCTACAGCCCCATTCGACTACAATATACCTGTTTATTCTTGATTGCAACTAGACGGAGATCAAGCCCTGACTCTATTGATAGCCACGATTACACCCAATATTAACATCAACAAAAAGAAAATATTGCTTAACACAAACATTAAGATAACCGGATTAAGCAAGAATGTAATTAAGTAGCTAGTAACTACACATATACCAGACAAACGATCCAAGTATTTGACGGGCCTGTGGTTGGACAATTTCAGCAACAGTTCACTTATCAAATAAGCTATGCCTATAGGTAACATAAATGGTAAAAATGGAATTGCTAAAATGGGTACAAATATTACAGCCCATATCAGCCCCAACAATAAGCTAAACAATGTTCCATATGCTACATACTTGATCGATATTTTGGTACTTTGACTGAATATAGTAACTTCTGGTATGAGAGCACAATCAGGACATCTGGCACCGACGGGGGTATATACTAAACAGTCTGGGCATATTAAGTCCCCACACTTACTACACCCTAAGTTAGTTTCTGTAGATGGATGTCTGATGCAATATAGAACATTGCTATTCACCAGGAATCCTATTTATCCATTCTTCTCTGTTATAAACGTCCCTGTCATGTAAGAGTCTGGGCAAAATCAATTTCCTGAAAGGGATAGTTCCGGTATTATCACTTCTATTACCTATTAAACGTTTAAGAGCAGTAATAAATAGAATCCCTAGACATAGTGCAAGAACTTCGATTGTCCCTGAAAATAAAGTGGCCCACACCGGTAACAATGACATGGAAATCGCCACCCACAAAGCAGTGTTTCTAAATATTAACCAACCACATAACCCTACTCCAAGCAGCAGAAGCAACTCGTTCCAAGCTAATACAAACAACACCCCCAACATCACTATGTTCCCTCTCCCACCAGTGAATTTCAAGTATATGGACCAATTATGACCGACTATAGACGAAAGGCCTATTAGTACCAATATCCAGAGATCAAAATGCATGATGGTGCCTATATAAACAGGAAAAGCACCTTTGACAAAAATATCGAAAGCTATGAGTGGTCCGACTACCCATTTGTTTACGTGAACCCAAACATTTGACGCTCCGACATTACCGCTACCATAATCTCGAATATCTATGCGTTTGAAAATTCTACCAAGCAAGTATGCCATTGGTATTGACCCGACAAAATAGGATACTAAAACAACCAAAATTTCTATCATAAGAATCTGTTCCCATTAACGGCAATAGTGCAACTATTTGTGCTAATCGCGTTCATATTAATGCACTGCCTACTATAAAGACAATGAAAGTTCTCTGCCGGACAGTTCATACAATTTTTTGGCTATCTCGATGCTTGGGCCAACTGTTCCAGGTTGCACTTCCCCTGGAGTGCCAAAAGCATGATAGTCACTACCCCCACATGGTATCAGCCCGTATCTCCGTGCCATAGATTCAAATGCAGAGATTTCAGATTTGGAATATTCCCCATAATGCACTTCCATCCCTACCAATCCTGCCTCTGCCAGACCTGGAAGCAATTTCTCCACCTCATCTATAACATGAGGATGTGCAAGGACAGGTAATCCACCAACCCCTACAATCAGTTCCACTGCTTCCTCAGGGGTAAGTTTTGCTCGTTCAGCGTAAGCCAATCCGTTCCTACCTATATATTTATTGAATGCTTCCTGAGGATAGGTTATATAGCCTTTTTCGACCATGGCCTGAGCTATATGAGGCCTGCCCACAGCTCCTTCAGCAAGTTCTAAAACCCTTTCCCACTCCAGAGGCAGACCCAACTCACCCAATTTGTCCACCATTTCTTTGGCCCTTCCGATCCGGCCTTCTCGAAATTCCCGTAAAACAACTTGGAACTGTTTGTCTTTATAATCAATAAAATATCCGAGCATGTGAATTTCGTTGCCGGGTATGTCAGTGCTTAATTCTATGCCAGGAATTATAGAGAGTGATGAGATTTTGCTAGATACTAAAATAGCTTCATCTAATGCTTCAGTAGAATCATGATCTGTTATTGAAATCACGTTTAAACCAACTGAAACTGCCTTGTTTACCAACTCTAAAGGGCTTAGGTTTCCATCAGAGCATGTCGTGTGCAGATGAAGATCTACTGTACTCAAGACCAATTAACTTCCCTGTCTATACGCTGTATATCCGTTGCCCTACCAGTTTCTTCATCAATATCTATCATGACTGAACCAAATTTCACCAGCTGCCCAGTAGAAACTTTAAGTCGTCTTGGTGTCTGATTTAAAAATCTTTCTAATACATCCTCAATGGTGCTGCCGATAACAGAATGAAATGGCCCAACCATGCCTAAATCCGTAACATAAGCCGTACCGTTCAAAAGGAGACTCGTATCTACAGTACCAACGTGGGTGTGTGTTCCAACTAATGCACTGACCCTACCATCCAAATACCAACCCATAGCCACTTTTTCAGATGTAGCCTCTGCGTGGAAATCCACAAGTATGATCTTATGTTTCTTCCCGAAACTATCCAACAAAGAATCCATGGCTCTGAATGGACAGTCAAAACTTCCAACAAATGTCCGCCCTATAAGGCTTATGACCAACACACCGCCTCTTTCGATGAATCCTACTCCAGGCACGGTTGGAGGGTAATTCAGGGGCCTCAAAATCGGCAAATCTGAATCCAGATGGGGTATGATATCCCTTTGATCCCAGATGTGATTACCAGAAGTTATGACATCAACACCTGCGTCCAAAAGTTCCATCGCAGTATCATAGGTCAAACCGAAGCCAGCTGCGGCATTCTCACCATTTGCTACCACGAAATCTATGTGATAATCCCTGATCAAACCAGGCAGAATAAGCTGTACAGCTTTTCTGCCTGGTTTGCCCATTGCATCTCCTACCATCAACACTCTCAAATCAAAACCTCAATGGATGTATATCCAACAACCACCCAAGACAAAGCCTATCGGGCGTATTCGACTGACCTAGTTTCTCTTATTACGGTAACTTTGATCAACCCCGGATATACTAAATTATCTTCTATCTTTTTTACGACGTCCCTAGCAAGCCTAGAAGAAGTAATGTCATCTACATTTTCGGCGTTGACAAGTATCCTGACTTCTCTGCCAGCCTGTATAGCATAGCACCTATCAACCCCTTCAAAACTCAACGCTATCTCTTCCAAGGCTTCCAACCTCTTAGTGTAATTTTCCAGACTATCTTTTCTGGAACCCGGTCTTGCTGCACTTATAGCGTCAGCTGCTGCTACTATGAAAGCTTCTATTGAGCCGCGTTCTTCATCATGATGTTCCATAATAGCTCTAACTATTTCCGCTGGTATACCATATCTTTGGGCGACTTCCGCACCTATTTCTGCATGAGTGCCCTCTACCTCATGGGTCAAAGCCTTGCCTATATCGTGAAGTAGTCCTCCTACTTTTGCCACTTCAACGTTCGCACCTATTTCTGCCGCGAGCATAGCAGCAAGTTGGGAAACTTCTACACTATGCTGTAGTATGTTTTCACCGTAGCTATATCTATACTTGAGCCTACCAACCAAATTAACTAACTCCGGATTTAAACCTCGTACTTTAGCTTCAAAAACAGCCTTCTCACCTTCTTCTCGTATAGTATCTTCAACTTCTTCCCTAGTTTTTTCTACAACCTCTTCTATCCTCGCAGGGTGAATCCGGCCATCCACAACCAACTTATTTATAGCCTGTCTTGCTATTTCTCTCCGAATTGGATCAAAGCAAGAAATAGTAACTGCTTCTGGGGTATCGTCTATTATTAAATCAACCCCTGTAGCACTTTCAATAGCACGTATATTGCGTCCTTCTCTCCCTATGATTCTACCTTTCATATCATCATTCGGTAGTTGTATCACATTTACAGAATGCTCTGATACTACATCTGATGCCAATCTGTGTATGGCCAGTGTCAAAACTTTTCTGGCATTTTGATCCGCATCTTGTTTAGCAATCTGTTCTACATCCCTGAATCGCCTAGCCACGTCATATTGGATTTCATCCTCAGCTTTCTTCATCAACATATCTTTAGCGTCTATTACAGACAAAGAAGACAGCCTTTCAAGCACTTCGACTTCTTGATGTTTCATTTCTTCCAGTGTGGATCGTTCTTGGTCTAATTCTGTATCCTTAACATTTTGAGCCTCTTCCCGTTTATCCAACGTGTCGGCCCGACGCTCCAAGTTTTCTTCACGATCCGAAACCCTTCGTTCTTGACGCTGCAAATCTGATCGGCGATCTTTCAGTTCCGACTCGGTATTAGTTCGAATCTTCAAGGCTTCTTCTTTTGCTTCGAAAACTGCTGACTTCATATGTAAATCGGCTTGTTCTCGAATGCGTGTCTCTTCTTCTCGGGCTTTTTCCAAACCTTTAGCCAGGAAACCCGATCTGATAAACAAACCCGAACCAATACCTACTCCGAGAGAGATTAGGACGGCGAGGACGATAACTAATAATTCCATGGTCCTTACCTTCCTTTCTGATTAGGTGCCAAACCTATAATAAAATAACTTCAACCATATCAATGCATAGGTATACGTTTGATGGTAATCCTAGATATATTTAGTGTCAAGAACACGATTTGGTATACACCACATATAAGTTAATTACTAATTTATACAAGAACTACATCTACATATCTTCTTCAAAAAATCGAAGGGATATATACCGGTGTCATGGGTGTCACTCCAAAGAAACTGAAGAGCATATTTACCTATCTGCATCCAATCTACAATCTCAACATCTTCTCTAACATCATTTTCTCCTACTCTTCTGTTACCACTCATTTCTTCCACACAACCTGCACAACAACAATTACCTCTCAGGTATCTGTAAGGGTAAAACGCGTTATGCCCGTCCGACCAAGATATAAATAAACCGTCATTATTAAGATTCAATTCATTAAAAGACAAAGTATGTTCCTAAATTAATTTTTACCCGATAGTTCCCAATCTATGTCCACCCAAAACGTGCATATGTAAGTGTTCAACTTCCTGTCCAGAATTCTGTCCTTGGTTTATGACCAACCTAAATCCAGATTCAATTATACCTTCTTTTTCCGCAACATAATTAGCAACCTCTATCATATCGATAAAGGAGTCTCTATTTAAAGTTTTCAATCCGCCTAGTTCTGTAACATGTTGTTGAGGTATTACAAGAAGATGTGTCGGAGCCACAGGATTAATATCTCTGATAACAAAAAACATCTCGTCTGAGTAAACAAGATCACTAGGCACATCCCCTATTTGTATCTTGCAGAAGACACATGAATATTCCATAAATCAAACACCTCTAAATTGTCACGGATGAGCAATTTAATAAATTCTGTAAATATATACCTAAGCTGATGTGGTAGAAACGTACGTAGTAGTCCTCGAAACACCGTTCATCATGTGTATTTGCCCCGTAACCAAATCACCAATATCGGCTAAACTGTCGCCTTCAATCACCACGACTATGTCATATTCTCCAGTCACTCCATCAGCCTCTTTAACTCCTTGCATGTGTCGTAGAGACTCAAGAGCTGCCTTTGTCTTGCCAACTGCAGTTTCTATCAGTACGTAAGCCTTCATTTATTAACTCCTTACAACAAAAACACCACAGATTCTTTAGATGGTGTTTGTGCTTAGATGTTACACACTCTAATTCTAGAATTCTCTGGATTTTATGTCAATTATATGGAACATGATTATTGTGAATCACAAATATAACTGTGCTATACTCATGACCAAAACTAATTTAGGAGCGCACAACGTGCGAGTTTTACGACTAGTAATGGCCCAGATTAATACCACCGTGGGCGATATAGAAGGTAATACAAAGAAAATATTGGATTCTATCGAAGAGGCTAAATCAGTTGATGCCGACGTTATATCATTTCCGGAATTGGCAATTACTGGTTACCCGCCTGAGGACCTATTATTTCAGAAATCGTTCCTCGAATTGAACTACTCCAACATGAATAAAATCGTGGAACAGTCTGATGGAATTACTATAGTAGTGGGATTCGTGAATTACGACGCATCCAGTGATGCCGGTGATGTTCGTAAATATAACTCTGCTGCTATAGCTCATAATGGCAAACTAATAGAGATATACGACAAAATTTATTTACCTAATTATGGTGTATTCGACGAAGAAAGGTATTTTCAAAAAGGATCCTCATGTCCGGTGGTTAATATAAATGGGATGAAACTAGGCATTAATATTTGTGAAGACATATGGTACCAGATAGGTCCCACTAATGTACAAAAGGAAAACGGGGCTGAGTTAATAATTAACATTAATGCCTCACCTTTCCATGTTGGCAAGAGACAATTCAGGGAACAGATGGTCGCAGACAGGGCTTCAGAAAATAACTTATTTATAGCCTATAACAACTTAGTAGGAGGACAGGACGAACTTGTTTTTGACGGTTCCAGCATGATTGCTAGTCCAGAAGGCACAATTATAGCCAGAGGAAAACAATTTGAGGAAGATCTCATAGTGACAGACTTAGATATTGATACCATAACCGATCTAAAACCTTCTTCCAATGGTGTCGCATTCCAAATAGGAACACCCAAAACCATACATGTATCCGACTACAGTCATGTATCGAAATCGGATAAGAGTGTACAAAGCTCATTAACCGAACCAATGGACCATCTAACTGAAGTTTACTCTGCACTTGTTACAGGAACTAGAGACTATGTAACAAAATGCGGTTTCACCAAAGTAATTATAGGATTATCTGGTGGTATAGACTCTAGCCTTACTGCTGCAATAGCTGTTGATGCACTGGGCAAGGAAAATGTAGTAGGTGTCGCCATGCCATCTCGATATTCGTCAGATTCAAGTATTTCAGACGCCACTCTATTAGCCGAAAACCTAGGAATAGAATTAATTACTATATCCATAGAAGATGCCTTCGAGGCAATGCTTGGAATGTTAGAAAATCCGTTTAAGCAAACCAATCCGAATGTGGCAGAGGAAAATCTCCAGACTCGTATAAGAGGCAACCTATTAATGGCAATTTCAAATAAATTCGGCTGGATGGTTCTTACAACTGGCAACAAGAGTGAAATGGCAAGTGGATATGCAACACTTTATGGAGACATGGCAGGAGGTTTCGCTGTGATAAAAGACGTGCCTAAAACACTTGTATACGAGCTCTGTTCTCATATTAATAATCTGAAATCTCCAAATAATGTAATACCTACTACAGTAATAACCAAAGCCCCGAGTGCTGAACTAAAATACGATCAAAAAGACCAAGATGTATTACCTCCTTATGAGGTTTTGGATCCAATAATTCAAGCCTATGTGGAAGAAGATATTAGTTCGGCTGACATAATAGACCAAGGCTACGATCCAAAAATTGTTCATCAGGTAATCGCCATGGTCAACAGAAACGAATATAAACGTCGACAGGCTCCACCGGGGATCAAAATAACTCCCAGAGCCTTTGGCCGGGATAGAAGGTTCCCGATAGTAAACAAGTACAAAGGGTTTTAACTAACCCTACCCTAATTTATATCAAGGACATGAAATTGTATCTATCACTCCTTAATGGTCATCCTTCGTTTCATCGCGAGTAAAGAACATAATGATACGAAGTACAGCAATAGTTGCAATCAAAAACAGTATACCTACAAAAACTAACCCTATAGATACAAATACCATTTAATCACCTAAACTTGCACAATTAGCGTCCATCAACTCAAAGAACCACTGAAAGTTATAATACATACCCCCAAAACCACCAGTATAGTTCCTAAAACGGTTCTAGCAGTAATTTTCTCAAGCTTATTTAAAAAAATATGAGCTAAAAACAACGTTATCAAAGGGTTTATAGCAAATATTGGAGACACCATAACCAAAGGAGCCTTACTTAAAGCAAAATACATTGCCAAAACTCCTGCCGAAGAAAACACACCGGAGACACCAAAGAAAATAAAACTTTTACGAGAAGATTTACCTAAATCTATAGCTATGTGCCGCGAGAACATTATAGACACATATATAAACCCAAATAGCAAAGCAAATGCTGTTGCTACTAGAGGTACGGCATACTCAGTAGTAATATGTTTGCCCAATGTTTGAGCCGCTCCATACGATACTGCAGCACTTAATCCGGCCACATATCCTATCCACACAGACCTGTTAGTCAACAACTAGCCCCTTCCATTATATTTGTTCACTAGTGATCAATACCACGCCAGTAATAATAGTTCCCGTACCAATAACAACCCAAAATGTGATGCTTTCACCAAGGAATATCACTGCAAATATGGTTGCAAAAAGAGGAGCGGTGTTGAATAGAGGAGTTGCTTTGGTAACTCCGACTAATGATGTACTAAAGGCATTTAAAAACCTTCCTAAAGCGAAATTAAAAAATCCCGCTAGGGCAAACCAAAGAAATGCTTTATATCCCAAAGAAAGTATGTCGTCGCTATTAAATATAAAGGCTAAGGTTAAAACTATTACGAAACCGGGCAAGAGCGCCACCCAAGTTCCTGTTGTAGGTCTCATATATTGTAGACCAAGTCTAATGAATATGGCTGTGAATCCCCAACAAGAAGCTGCGAGAACAGCGAACAGAACACCTAACATAAATCAGTCCTTTACTATCCGAATACAACTGATATAAAAACCAACCAAATACTATTCTCCAGAGACAGTTTTTTACTTTGCACTAACGGACAAAGTTCTCTTTTTAACAGCCATAGCCATGAAAGTTTCACTCCTACGTACACCCTCTATATTACCTATCGTATTTAGTATAAAAGAATGTAATGCCTCGGGAGTGTATGTAGCCACCCAAACGAATATATCAAATGCACCAGTGGTAATGGAAACATTTACAGTCTGAGTCGACTTGGAAAGAGCAGACGCTACGTCTTCTATTTTACCTGGATCCACTTGCAATGCTATCATTGCCTCGGTGGTATATCCCAACTTTGATGGTTCAGGTAATGCCACAATTTGTATTGTCTTGTCTCCAATTAATTTCTTTAGTCTTCTTCTTATGGTACCTTCGCTAACTCCCACCCCACGGGCAATTTTGGCATTAGAAGCCCTTCCGTCTTTCTGCAATATATCAATTATATTTATGTCTAAATCATCCATTACAGTACTCACTTATCTAATTCCTAACGTATACTCCAACAAATTCTACGCACTCGGGCATTCTACTAAAACAAATGGTTCATTTTCAAGCCAATTCTTGCATTAATATATTTCTGTACAATTCAAATAGTTGCTTTGTTAATGGACCACAAGGCTTTTCCCCAACGAAGTTTTCCTCTACGTTTGTAATTGGAACTATACCAGTTACAATATTTGTTATAAAGATTTCTTGGGCATATTCTATATGAGTTTTAGTTATAGACTGCTCTAAAAACGGCACTTTCATACTTTCAGTTAACTTAATTATTCTAGACCTGGCTATCCCAGGAAGAACACCATCAGATATAGGTGGAGTGATCAATTTACCACCCATGACCAAAAAAATGTTGCTCGATGTAGCTCCAGTAACAGAATGCTTCGTATTCAACATCAAAGCATCGTCAAATCCATTTGTCTGCGCATAAAGTCTGGCTATGACAGATTCTGTATAGGCTAACGACTTAACATTGGAAAGAGGAGATAAATCGTTCTTTACCACAGAAGAAAAACATAGTCTTTTCCCTTCCGGTACATCGGAAGCAGGTCCGCTCCATGGAACAATACGTACCATAATAGATGGAGTTATATCCTCATGCACGTCCAGACCTCTGTTGTGGTCAATTCCTCTAGTGACGGTGAGCCTGACCACTCCGTAGTCCATGTCATTCTGCTTAATAGTTTCGTAAAGTATATCCTTTATCTTATTGGGTGAAAGTAAGTCAATATTCAACACTTCAGCAGAATCACCTAGCCGTTTAATGTGATCATCAATACAAAATATTCGTTGGTTACTGGCAACCATAGTTTCAAATATTCCGTCTGCCAAATTGAATCCTCTGTCCATTAGCGATATATGGTTATCATAACCATCCATAAAGCTACCATTAACATAAACAACGTTTTTGAATGTTCTTTTATGCTTCGAATGCACGTCTAATTCCGGCCCCTTTCTGGAAAGTTTCTAGATATTCTTCATCAGGGTCTGAATCAGAAACTATGGCTCCACCTAATTGCATATATAAGTTCCCACCTGTAACACAAAGCGTTCTAATAGCAATACTAGTTCCCATGTCACCATTCAATGAGATGTACCCTATGCAACCGCAGTAAATATTTCTTCTAACAGGCTCTAATTCTTCGATGATTTCCATAGATCTTAATTTAGGTGCGCCAGTAACAGATCCACAAGGAAAACACGCCTTCATTAAATCTATTGGAGAAGCCGTTTCCAGTAATTCTCCTTCTACAGTTGACACAAGATGAATAACTGATGGATGCTTTTCTATTGAAAATAAACTAGGCACATTCACGGACCCAATTTTGCAAACTTTCCCCAAATCATTCCTAATTAAGTCAACAATCATCAAATTTTCGGCTCTTTCTTTCTCACTACCAATAAGGTCCTCTTCATGCTTACGGTTTTCGCAATGATTACTGCCTACTGGACGAGTACCTTTTATTGGCCTGATACTCACAGCCCTGTCGTTAAGAGTAATGAACTCTTCTGGAGAACAACTAAGGACTCTAACTTCTGGAAAGTCCAAGTAAGCACTAAACGGAGATGGATTAGTTTCTCTGAGGGTCAAATAAAGTTTCCAAGTATCTCCGACATATTTTGAGGAAAGTCTCTGGGATAGATTAACTTGATATGAATCACCTGCCTTCAGGTAATCCTGTATTTTATTTATTGCAGAAACATATCCTTCATACGTAAAGTTGGACTGCAAATCTATTTGACTTATGGAAGATATCCTATCGTTGTGCTTGTCTAGGACTTTTACATTTGATATGCGATCAAGAATCTGGGTTGATCTATTCCAAGCACTATGCTGTGTTATATCT
>CAZNWQ010000023.1:0-16059 GCA_964576965.1 uncultured Dehalococcoidia bacterium | reverse complement strand
CTGCAGGTGCTTCATCAACAACCTCTGCAGGTGCTTCATCAACAACCTCTGCAGGTGCTTCATCAACAACCTCTGCAGGCGATTCATTAACAACCTCTGCAGACGCTTCATTAACAACCTCTGCAGGTGCTTCATCAACAACCTCTGCAGGTGCTTTATCGACAGTCTCTCCAGGTATCTCAGGAATTGAATCCACGCTCAACAAAAGATGCCTTAAGACATCTTCGCTGATTATCAAACTAGATTCCAAGTCTTTTGTATCAGCTGGTTCGATTTCCAGATGAGATAATATATAGTTACCTTCTCGGAAATTATTTATAGGATAGGCAAGTTTTCTCAGCCTGCCCCATCTGGATTGATCTATAATATTACCTCCATGATTATTAACATAATCATTAACGCGACCTACGGTTGCATCAACAGCTTCATCATCTAATCTCGGCGATACAACCATCATCAATTCATAGTATTTCAATTTTCTCTCCTGGCTCAAAGCCACATCATATATTTCACAGGCGTAACCGACCAATTATAGCACTGTGCGTGTAAGGCTACAAGCAAATAATTTAGTTGTCTATCCCTGGGACTCCGAACTTTGAAGTTATGTGTTTAACTTCTTCACTAATTTCTGTTTCAATCTGTTTATTGCCTATATTTGATATTGTTCGAACAATCAATTTCGCAATCGTCAGCATCTCATCCGTGCCAAATCCTCTACTGGTTAATGACGGAGTTCCCAATCTAAGTCCGCTGGTGATTCGTGGCGGTTTCTCGTCAAAAGGGATAGCGTTTTTGTTGACAGTGATGTTGACTTTGCTGAGAGCATCTTCAGCTTGCTGTCCAGTTATATCCATTGGAGTTAGATCCAGCAAAACTAAATGATTATCTGTACCTCCTGAAACCACTCTGATTCCACCATCATGCAAACCAGAAGCCAACGCACGAGCATTTGTTACTACAGAATACTGATAGTCCTTAAACGATTGAGACATTGCCTCTTTGAATGCCACTGCTTTAGCCGCAATTGCGTGCATTAAAGGCCCTCCCTGAGTTTGAGGGAAAACAGACCTATCAATGTTTTTCCCCATTTCATTTTTAGATAAAATCATTGCCCCTCTAGGACCACGAAGAGTTTTGTGAGTTGTGGAAGTAACGATGTCAGCATGAGGAAACGGTGAAGGATGAACACCTGCAGCAATTAATCCTGATATATGGGCCATGTCTACCATCAGAGTCGCTCCTACTTCTTTGGCTATTTGAGCAAATCGCTCAAAATCTATGGTTCTAGGATATGCAGTATATCCTGCAACTATCAGCTTTGGTGAATTATCATGAGCGAGACGTTCTACTTGGTCAAAGTCTATGTATTCAGTTTCTCTATCTACTCCGTATCCTACGAAATTGTATAATTTCCCGGAGAAATTAACAGGGCTGCCGTGAGTTAAGTGACCTCCATGATCTAGTCTCATCCCTAACACTGTATCCCCTGGTTGTAGTATGGAAAAATAGGCTGCCATATTTGCCTGGGCACCGCTATGCGGCTGGACGTTGGCATATTCAGATCCAAATAGTAATTTTGCTCTGTCTATTGCCAGTTGCTCGACCACATCCATGAATTCACATCCCCCATAATAACGGCGTCCAGGATATCCTTCAGCATATTTATTGGTTAGGTGTGAACCTTGAGCCTCTAGCACGGCTTTGCTAGCATAATTTTCTGATGCTATTAAACCTATGTTTTCTCTTTGCCTTATCGCTTCATTGTTTATTGCCTGACTAATTTCGGGATCAACTGACTGTAATTCGCTCATTGTAGCTATTTCTCCTAAATCGACTAACAAGTAGTTTAGAGATGGCAATATAGGCTGTCAACGCAAGACGGCAACTTGGAATATATATAAAACTGTTTACATATTTGTGCTACTATCATCAACGCAACACAGTTAAAAGTGACTATTAGATTGATTAAAGCTATATTTTTCGATTTCTATAACACCATTGGTAAGTTTGATCCTAGTAGGGAAGAACTACAAATGGTCGCATGTCAGTCCTTTGGTATAAATGTTACTCAACAGGGGATAATAAAGGGATATGCGAGTGCTGATTCTTACATGGCCAAACGTGTCTCAGTGAAACCGTTAGGAGCTATGAATCCAGAGGAGTTAAACGATTTCTTCACCGAATATCAATCCTTGATTCTTGAAGGTTCTGGTTTTAACGTTAGCAAAGACATCGCGTTGGGAATAGCATCTAAGCTTCGGAGCTTACCCAAAGGGTTCAGTTTATTTGAGGATGTCTTGCCAGTCTTAGAGAAACTTAAACAGGCAGGATTAAAGTTAGGATTGCTGTCAAACAATGAAGGAGATATAGGCGGGCTTTCCAAGAAATTAGGCCTGGATGGTTTAATGGATGTGGTAATTAACGCTGAACAAGTGGGTCGTGGTAAGCCTTACCCGGAAATATTTTTGGAAGCTATGTCTAGAGCTGGAGTAGAACCTAATGAATCAGTCTATATTGGTGATCAATACGAAACAGACATCAGAGGATCCAGAGACGTAGGCATGCTTCCCGTGCTCATAGACCGTGATCTTAATTATCCTGATTATGATTCATCTCCCAGGATAGAAACTATGTACGGAATCTCTGCATTACTTAAGAATTGGAAGTCCGGCTAATCACTTACTAACCAATACGGATAACTATGCCAGACTATCGGCAAAGTTCTTGAAAGACGATAACTTTTCCATCACACGTGTAAGTTCAGTTTGCCAATTCTTGGATATCTTTACACGAATTTGTGCGTTTCCCACTAGAGCCAATCCCTTCAATTCTCTTTGCATAAGGACTTTTGCCCCTTCTATAGGATTGTTCATCTGTACAATGGTATCGCTACCTCGTTGAGAGATTGAACGAACATCAGATTGTAAGGCCAATATCTTGATAGTTACTACGTAAATCAAATTCAAAAGCTCTTCTGGTATTTCACCAAATCTATCTATTAATTCTCTAGACATATCATCCAATTCATCGACAGACAAATCTTTTGATAATCTTTGATATATATCCAGTCTAGTGGCAACGTCTGAAATATAGTTATCTGGTATGTAGCAAGGTAAAGGAAGAGTTACTTTAACTCCGTTCGATACGTTAACGTCGTTAGTCTTGTGTTCAGATGGTTCTGCTTTCAAGCTATCTACAGTGTTGGCCAGGATTTGAGAGTAAAGTTCATATCCTATGGCGTTGATGTGCCCGCTCTGTTGTGATCCTAGAATATTTCCGGCTCCTCGGATTTCTAAATCCCTCATTGCAATTCTGAATCCTGAGCCTAGTTCTGTAGCCGACAATATAGTTTGCAACCGCTTTTCAGCTACCGATGATAATTGATAGGAAGCTGGAATCAGTAAATAGGTGTATGCCTGATTCGAACTGCGTCCAACTCTACCCCTAAGTTGATAGAGTTGACTCAACCCAAATGTATCCGCTCGTTCGACTATAAGAGTGTTAACATTTGGCATATCCAATCCGGCTTCTATTATAGTAGTGCAAACTAAGATATCAGTTTCTTTTTGAGCAAAACTCTCCATGGCGGTTGCCAGATCGTTTTCAGACATCTGTCCGTGAGCTACAGTGATTTTAGCATCGGGCATCAACCGAGATAATTTTTCAGCTGTGTGATTAATGCTCTTCACCTTATTGTGCAAGAAAAATATTTGCCCTCCTCGATCTATTTCTCTGTATACTGCTTGCTTAATCAATTCCTCATCATATACCGACACATAAGTGTTGATTGACAATCTCTCACTCGGCGGAGTCTCTATGGTACTCATATCTTTTATACCAGTTAGAGCCATGTGTAACGTTCTAGGAATAGGAGTCGCAGTCAGAGTTAATAAATCAGCATTGCTTCCTAAAGCTCTCAGTTTTTCTTTGTGTGATACTCCAAAGCGTTGCTCTTCATCAACTATTATCAAACCCAGATTCTTAAAATCCACGTCGTTTTGGAGCAATCTATGTGTGCCGATACAAATATCAATTCCCCCACTTGAAATCTTGGATAGAATTTGTTTTTGGTCTTTGTGAGTTTTGAATCTACTCAAAACTTCTACATTAATTGGATAAGGCGCGAATCTCTTTTTTAGCGTGTCATAATGTTGTTGAGCCAGTACAGTGGTGGGAGCTAAAAAAGCTACCTGTAATCCGTCCATAATGGCTTTGAAGGCAGCTCTTATAGCAACTTCTGTTTTACCATATCCTACGTCACCGCATACCAATCTATCCATCGGTTTTGAGTTTTCCATGTCAGACTTTACTTGTTTTATACTCCTAATTTGATCCGTAGTTTCTGTATGTATAAAGAAATCCTCCATCTCTAATTGCCATGGACCGTCGACTGAGAATTGAATCCCTTTTTCCGTTTCTCTTGATTTATAAATAGAAAGTAATTGTTGAGCTAGCTCAAGAGTTGATTCCGTGGCCCTCTCTTTACTTCGATGCCATTCTTGACTGCCAAGTCTGGTTAATGAAGGAACGCGGTTTCCCGGGGCTACGTATCTTGTTACTCTGTCTAATTGATCAGTAGGAACGTACAATTTGTCTTTTTCAGCGTATTCTAGTTCCAAGTATTCTTTTTTAGAATTTCCTTCTTCCAGAAATATTATCCCTCTAAATATCCCGATACCATGATCGATGTGCACAAGATGTCCATTGAGTTCTAGCTCCGACAAAAATGACTGTTGTTGGATCTGTGATAACCTTTCTTTAGGTCTCTCTTTCACATATCCAGTAAGTTCTTTGTCGGTAATCACATGAAACCTTCTGCCTTTTGTTGCCAAACACCAGCCTCCATCAATAGAACCAGAAACGACGATTACGCTTGCCTGAGCGCTATTATCGTCTGTGATGGGAATCCTTTGGATTGATAGTAGTTCTTCCAGTCTTTTGGAATGTTTGGAGATTAACACAGTCATCTCATTGTTTTCCCGCCATGACCGGATATCCTCCATTAGGGATTCAAATTGTCCGTTATAATCCTTACAAAATTCAAATTGATATTCTTGTTCAATTACTTCAGGTTTTTGAGTAATATCGTTCCGCCAATTGTCAATGTTAAGCCTGATATCAGCAGTATCGGCAGAATACACGAATTCATCCCATGATATTCTTGCAGAGGGGAAATTGTATGGTATCAAGCCACGTTTTTCTTTGTTAAATCTGATTTTGTTCTCGTGTTCATCCAAATTCCTTGCTTCTGATTCGATATCGTCTTGCTGTTCAAACAGTAGTATTGAATCCCCTGACAGGAAATTCAAAATGGATTCCTTGCAAAATGCCCCATTGTATATGACACCATTTTGAATAGGATGACCTGAAGATATATTGATTAAGTCCTGATTAAATGCTTCTTGGATTTCGAGACTGCAGTTTCTAAAATCAACAACTGAACACAATTTTTCAACTTCTGATTTATCAATAGATTGAGGTGTCCATTCCTTTGCAGGGAGAATTCTGTACCTATCAACCGTTTTCAGGGACTTTTGTGTTTGTATGTCAAACAACCTCATACTTTCAATATTATTACCCAGGAATTCAACGCGCACCGGTGACTCCATCCCTGGAGAGAACACGTCTACTATTCCTCCTCGCCTAGAGATTGATCCAGGCATTTCAATATTGAAGTGGTTTTCATAACCCATAGACAAACAGTTATACATAAAGTCGGCAATGTTTATTGATTGATTAACGTTCAAATCTATAATTGAAGATCGAAATTGACTTAGACTAATAGTTTTCTGGGTTGCTGCAGCAACCGACGATATGATTACAACTGGAGGAGAGGAGTTTTGACATGAAGTCGGTGATCGGCTCACTGCATCCAAACACTCTATGCGTTTGTGAACAGACCCATAGTTATTCATTTGACGTTCAAATGGCAGGAATTCGTTTTCTGGTAAGAGATATATCTGAGCAACGTCTCCGCACCATTCCAGCAAATTATTATATAGATCCACGGCCCTTTCTTGATTATGAGTTATTACCATGGAATTCCTATTGGCCTGTTTTGTGAACGAACTCAGCCAATAGGAGAAAGCTGGTTTAGGAACATGCAGATTATTTTTACCACTGTGTTTATCGACAATATCAATCAACACACTATGATCCATGAATTCTAAAAGTTTCTCGGATTGCATTTTTGCTCCAACTACCAAACGACCAGATTACAAGTATCTTACTGGTCTGAAAATAGTTTATCAGTGAGTATTGCGAGATTCAACTTAGCATATTATTGTAATAATGTTGAAGATCTTAAGAAACTTGAATACTATAATCTATACAGAGTCAGACATTATGTTTTATTGGATGTGGTGATTGTGCTAGAGAGATTAGAGGCAGGCAAAAATCGATTCTACGAGATAGAAGACTTATTAACTAAAGAAGAAGTCTTTACAGATCCTGCGCGGCTTCAAATACTTTCTAAAGAAAGATCTTCATTAGAAAAATTAGTTCGACTATTCGATGCTTTTATGCAAGCACAAAGGGATTTGCAAGACGTCCAAAGTGTTGTCAACGATACATCCGACCAAGAATTAAAGGTTCTAGCTTATGAAGAAATAGCACTGCTAGAGAAATCTCTGCAACAACTGGAAAGCGACCTTAGGTTAGAGGTGCTACCAAAAGATTTAAACGATGAGAAAAACGTAATAATGGAAATACGTGCCGGAACAGGCGGTGAAGAGGCAGCCCTTTTCGCAGGAGATCTCTACAGAATGTACTCTAGATACGCCGTGAACAATGGATGGTTAGTAGATATCATAGACGCTAACCCAACCGGTATTGGAGGGTTCAAGGAAGTTGTTTTTGGAGTAAAGGGGATTGGTGCCTTCAGTAGATTAAAACATGAAAGCGGGGGTCACAGGGTACAGCGAGTACCCACAACTGAGACTTCCGGCCGCATCCATACTTCCGCCGCAACTGTTGCTGTCTTACCAGAAGCCGAAGACGTTGAAATAGAGATAGACTCAAATGAACTCAGAATAGACATATTTCATTCTGGAGGACACGGGGGCCAGAATGTACAAAAGGTTGCCACAGCTGTACGAATTACTCATATCCCAACTGGTATTGTGTCAACTTGCCAGGATGAAAGATCTCAACTGAAGAATAAAGATCGAGCAATGTCAGTTTTGAGGACCAGATTACTAGATCTCGCCATTTCCAAACAACAACAGGAAACTGCTCAATCTAGGAAATCACAAGTGGGAAGCGGTGATCGGTCTGAAAAGATCAGAACATACAATTTCCCTCAGAATCGCGTTACAGACCATAGGATCGGAATTACAAACCACAATCTTGACAGGATCCTGCTGGGAGATTTGGATGCTTTTATCGATGAAATGCTGCAACAAGAGCAGGCAAAGAGGCTAAGCGAAGCGTAAAATGACGATTTCGGAGATGATAGCCAAACTGCAAATTCCTCTCGATGCCCATTCCATACAGAATCCACGTCTTCAATCCGAATTAATCGTAATGAAGACATTATCTATAGGCAGAGCATCCCTTTACACAAGATCCAATGAGTCACTAACACCAGAAAACTTTGATTCGATGGAAAAGGATTTATCACGACTCTTAGCCGGCGAGCCATGGGCCTACATCTGCGGATTCAAAGAGTTTTACGGTTTAAATTTTATGGTAGAAGAAGGAATATTCATACCTAGACCTGAAACAGAATTAATAGTTGATATTGTCCTGTCTTTGAAATCACGTTACAGACAATCAAGAATAGTAGAGCCGTGCGTAGGAAGTGGAGCAATCTCCATTGCATTGGCAAAAAATATGCCTGATGCTCAGTTTGAGGTTACAGATATATCTACCAAATGCCTCATGATTACCCGACAAAATGCATCACTTAATGGAATTACCAATATTACTGTGTATAAAGAAGGTAATCTACTGAATGGAATAAAAGGAAACATTGATATTATTGTCAGCAATCCTCCATATATAGAAACCTCTCTACTAGATGCTCTTAGCGAAGAGATTCAGTTTGAGCCCACGCTGGCTCTTGATGGTGGTTATAGGGGATTAGAAGTCATTACTGATATGCTTGCACAGGCACAACAAAAGATTAGCCATCCTGGACATATAATTTTCGAAATTTCCCCAATACAAACCCCTGAAGTGTTTGATTTATCTCAGACATTTTTCCCAGATGCTCTGATCAATGTACATAAAGACCTGGCATTATTAGATAGAGTGGTTTCTATAGAGCTAGAGTGATTTTTATAAATAGAATTGCTGGAGATTAATATTCAATTACGTGCCATACGAATATTGACTCCAAGAATAATCGTTTAGTATTATCTGCTAGACGACCAATATCTAAAGGAAGTTAATTAAACAAAGACTGCTTTAACAATATCTAACATATAGTAAACATCTAAATTGTTTCGGCGTTTTTAGGGAAGTGTGTGAATGGACGATCAAAATATATTGCCAAACGAAGAACAGGATTTTTCTTTTAGCGCGTTTGCTAACGCGCCTTTTTATGTCAAAATTAACCAGGATCTCGTGTCCTTATCAGGCGTATGCCCGGGCCAAAGTGTGGTCGACTTGGCTTGTGGGGTTGGTGGCGTGACGAAACTCATATTTGAAAAGTTGCGCGGAGCCAAAGATAGCATGATTACTGGAGTGGATCTTTCATCATCCGCCCTTAAACAGGCCCGGGAAGATTTTAAAGACGCTAAAGACGCAATGGTAGAATTTGTACAAGGAAGGGCAGAGAATCTCTCACAACTAATAAAGGAAAAGGTCGATGCAGTAGTTTTCTGCAATGCAATACATCAATTTGACGACAAGGAAACGTTATTAAATGAGATATCTAACACACTAAAGCCGGGTGGGATATTTGCTTTTAACACCTCTTTTTATGAAGGAGGTCATACCGTTGGTACCGAACAGTGGTATAGAAAATGGATGTTTAGATCGATCAGGATATTGAGGTCGGAATTTGGATTAACTCCTGTCCGTGCTAACAAAGTTGAATCTAGACGGCATATATCTGAGGATCAATATATAGACATATTGAGAGATAGAGGATTTGATATAAGAGAGAAAAGAGTCACAACTGTAGATGTGCCATTAGAAGGTTGGGTCCTTATAAGTCAATTTGAAGACTGGATAAATGGAGTTATGCCAGGTGTGCCACTTGCTCCAGCCAGAGAATCCTTACAAAAAGCTGCAACACAATTGTTTGAGGAAATGAAGGTTAACTTCATTTCTAGAGATTGGCTAGATATAGTAGCGGTAAAACAGTAACTGTGCATTGCCCTGGAGACTTATGAATCTTTTAGGAGTAGACCCTGGTCTCAATAGAATGGGGTACGGCGTTATACATATAAACGGCGCTGGAATAGGTTTGGTTGAAGGGGGTATCATAAAGGGAGGCTCAGCTTCAATTGGCCTGTCCAAAAGATTATTGAGCCTCTATAATGGCATAAGTGATGTGTTGACAGAACATCATCCGCAAGCAGTCGCATTAGAGAATATTTATTCACATTATTCCTACCCCAATACAGCCGTACTAATGGGGCACGCTAGGGGAATAGTCTGTCTGGCATGTGCTGAAAAGGATATACCGGTTTTTGATTATGAACCCACAAAAATCAAGTTGGCCATAGCAGGCAACGGAAGGGCGTCCAAGTTGCAGATTCAAAAATCTGTTCAGGCTAGATTAAACTTGAAAATGCTTCCAACTCCTAACGACGTCGCAGATGCTCTGGCATTGGCAATATGTCATTGGCAAACTTCCTTCAAATGATGCATGGAATCACTTAAAAACAGGAACAATAATGATTAACTATCTTAAAGGAACAATAAGACGACTCTATAAAGAAGAATCCAAAATTGTGCTAGACACAGGAAGTATTGGGTATGAACTCCTGTTGCCATATTTTGTGTGGAGGTCGTTAGAGGAAGAATACATAAAAGAAGGTTCAATGCTGGAGATGGAAGTTTATTATCATGCCTCAGAAAGACAACCCAAGCCGGTTTTGGTAGGATTTAGACAGGAGTCAGAGAAAACATTTTTTGAAAAATTGATCCAAGTTGAAGGTGTGGGAGTAAATACTGCGGCAAAAGCATTGGTATTTTCAGTATCAACAATCGCTAAAGCTATAGAAGAAGATGACACTGGAACACTGATACGAATGCCAGGGATTGGCAAGCGAGCTGCGGATAAAATGGTGGCTACTCTAAGAGGTAAAGTGACTCCTTGGGCCCTGCTAAAGGATGAAGGTTATGATTCAGTGCCAAAGGATCCAGTTTTGGGAACTATACAAGAAGAAGTTGTAGCTGTACTTGTTAATCTTGGTCACAGGCAAACTGAAGCCAGAAATATGGTTCAAGATGCAAGCGAATCTGTGGAAACTAATGATTCTCAAGATCTCTTAAGAGAAGTGTTTCGAATCGAAAGAACTAAAGGGGATTAAATGCCCAGAGAAAAGATATTAGGTGAAGAAGATAGCAACTTAGAGCCAGAATCAGATTCTGTTGTAGTAGAAGACAATAGCATCTGGAATTTAAGACCCAAAACAATTAATGAGTATGTTGGACAACAGCAGGTTGTAGAAAGCTTACAAATAGCTATTGGTGCTGCCAAAGTACGTGCTGAGCCATTGGATCATGTTTTATTCCACGGGCCACCAGGACTCGGCAAGACAACATTGGCACATATAATAGCTAAGGAAATGGGATCTGAGATAGTTCATTCTTCTGGGCCCGCGTTAGAAAAACCTTTAGATATAGTTGGCATACTGTCGAATTTGAATGATGGGGAAGTCCTATTTATCGACGAGATACATAGACTACCTCATACAGTGGAAGAATACCTATATTCCGCTATGGAAGATTTCCAAGTTGATTTCGTATATGGGAAAGGGGCATTTGCTAGAACCCTTCCCTTTCAATTAAAAAGATTCACATTGGTCGGTGCAACTACAAGGGCTGGGCTACTGACTCCTCCTTTACGTGACAGATTTGGCATGATCTATCATCTGGACTTTTATTCAACTGAGGAATTGGCCAAAGTTGTAACTAGGTCAGCAGATATTCTGGGAGTTACCATTGACGCCCAAGGAGCACGAGAAATAGCAGGAAGATCTAGAGGTACACCGAGAGTGGCTAACAGATTGTTGAGGAGAGTCAGGGATTACGCTCAGGTAATAGGAAACGGAACCATAGACCAGAATATTGCAGACAAAGCCCTTAGTATGGAAGGTGTGGATGAGATTGGACTAGACAGGCTGGACCTAATTTATTTAAAAACCATAGCAGAAAATTATAGTGGGGGTCCAGTAGGGATAGAAGCCCTTGCTGCCACCGTGAATGAAGAAGTTCAAACCCTGGTCGATGTAGTCGAACCTTATTTACTGAAAATTGGATATGTTCTCCGAACTCCAGGTGGCCGTAGAATAGGAGAACCTGCGTCGGCAAAATTCGGTTTCCGTGCACAGCGAAGATTAATCTAGTTTGAAAGGAGGAATGTGTAGTTGATATACGAAATGCGTACTTATGAGACCATACCAGGACAATTACAAAAACTGAATGATAGATTCGAACACGTTACTTTGGATTATTTCGAGAAATACAATATTAGAGCTATTGGATTTTGGACGGAAGATGTAGGAGCCAACAATAGATTAGTATACCTGTTGGCATTCGATAGTTTAGCCCAACGAGATGAGGCATGGGCAAGATTTAGAGCAGATGAAGAAAGAATTAAGGCTTTTGCCGAATCTGAAAAGGACGGACCTTTGGTTGCAAAAATATACAACACAATATTGAAACCTACTTCATATTCACAACTTAGATGATCGCTTGGATTCTAATTCTTTTAGGTGTTATTTCGTTCCCTATTGGGCTGTATTTTGGAGGGTTATGGAACAAAAAAGGCTTAAGCATAACTATTATAGCAACTCTTTCCTTGACCTTGGGTTTAACTACATTAATTAATGAACTGTCAACAGATCAAAACACCGTATTGATCGTGAATAATCCACATCCTGATAATAAAGAATCAAGAGCGGAGGGGTTTTCGGTCTACCTATCACATTGTTCGTCTTGCCATGGGACAAATGGAATGTTGACAATAGATCTACACGAGCATGTATTGCATCATAAGGATGATGTACTATTCGACTACATATTCAACGGTAAAGTAGGTACCGGAATGCCCGAATTTAAGAATGATTTGTCAATTGATCAAATTTGGCACGTGATAAATTATATAAGCTCAATGGAAAAGCCCTCACTCAAAGGGTAATTGATTGACAATCAGAAATAATGGATATAGAATCCCCGAGCCTTCAAATACAAATAGTAACAATGAATTGCTTTTGTAAGCTACTTTAATTGGATGCAGTGCACCAGGTAATTATGGAAACACCATTATCAAGGGAAAAACACCGGTCTATAGTCCAGGACTCAAAAATACGACGTCCCCCGCGAAATTTTGGCTCTCCATACATTCTTATGGGTGGTTTTGCTTTCTTAATTGCAATAGGCACCGTACTGCTAAGTCTCCCATTCACAAACACACAGAATGAAATCACCCCATTCCTAGACGCGTTATTTACTGCAACATCAGCTGTCACCGTAACCGGATTGGTAGTAGTAGACACTTCCACTCATTGGTCGTTTGCAGGTCAATTTATAATTGTTGTATTGATTTTCACAGGCGGTTTGGGAATCATGGCTAGCGCTACATTCCTTTTGGTACTGATCGGGCGAAGAATTACTTTAGCCAATAGATTGATGGTCAGAGAAAGCTTGGGTGTTTACCAATTAGGAGGATTAATAGGGTTAGCCAGACGAATTGTCATAGTCATAGTTTCGATACAAGTAATTGGATTTATCGTGTTATTTATCGGGTTAATGGATAAATATCCAATCAATGATGTCTGGTGGCTATCTTTATTTCACTCTATTTCAGGTTTCAATAATGCTGGGTTTGTAATTTTTCCTGAATCTGTAAGTTTGTCGGTTTTCAAAACGGATTACATTATTCTATTAACAATGAGTTTTTTAATATTATTGGGAACCCTGAGTTATAGTGTTATGTTAGATGTCTTTGGCTATAGAAGAAAGTTCAATAGATATACTTTGGATTCAAAGATGGTGGTAACCGCAACTGTAGGGTTATTGGTTATTGGTTTCGTAGTTTTTTTGATATCTGAATATTCTAACCCAGATACGTTGGGTTCATTAAACTTCGCCGGGAAAATTGTAAATACTGTCTTTATTGCCGTCAGTGGCCGGACTGCTGGCTTTTCCACAGTTGACTTTGGATCCATGGAGCAACATAGCAACTTTTTTCTGACAAGTTTGATGTTTATTGGTGGTGCTTCGGCTTCTACTGCAGGAGGTATAAAGGTCAACACATTTGCCGTCTTGATAGCTGCTGTTCTCTCTTCTATAGCCGGCCGGAGTCATGTTGTGGCTTTTGGTAGGGAAATACCGCATCCTCAAGTCTACCGAGCCATGACAGTTCTTATTCTAGGGTTAGCAATAGTTTTTTCAGTGGCACTGTTGCTTACTATAACCGAGAATCTGATGTTCATAGATATACTATTTGAGACAGTTTCGGCGTTTTGCACGGTTGGACTTTCAACTGGCATTACGGACAAATTGTCTGATCCTGGCAAATTCATAATTGTTTTTACAATGTTTATAGGAAGAGTAGGACCATTAACTATCGCATTACTCTTGGCCCAAAAAGAAGCGACTAGCCCCTATCGATATGCAGAAGAAAGGATTAAAATAGGATAATAATGGCGAATTCAGTAATTGTAATAGGTTTGGGCAGATTTGGAACTAGCATTGCTCACACACTTTTCCAGCTCGGATATGATGTTCTAGGGATAGATACGGATGAAAAAGTAGTACAGGACAATCTCGGCCACATTACCTATAGCGTACAGGCTGATGCTACAAATGAAGACACACTTAGAGAATTAGGAGCTAGGAATTTTGATGCTGCCGTAGTAGCAGTTGGGTCTGATATGCAATCTAGCTTAATGTCATCTGTTTTATTGTCTACAATTGGGGTCCCTCTTATAATAGCCCGAGCAGAAAACGAACTACATGGCACTACGTTGGAAAAAATCGGGGTTCACAAAATAATATACCCTGAACAAGAAAGCGGAGAGGATTTAGCCCATAGTCTGTTTAATGAAAATGTGATCGAATATATGGATCTCACCTTAGATTATGGCATTAGCAAGATCAAAGTCCCTGACCATTTAATTGGTAGCACACTTAAAGACATAGGAGCAGATGAAGGACTGTATTTCACTGCATTAGGTCTTCATGGAGGTACTACTACCGATAAAGGGATAGCTATGATTGCTATAAAAAGAGGAAAGGGTATGTTGCTAGCACCTGATCAAGAAGAGGAATTACAAAAAGGGGACATATTGATAGTCGGGGCTAAAGACAAACAGTTGGAAAAATTTCGCCTATCCGGATCTGAAAACTGAAAAGCTGAGCTTTTTACTAAGCGTTAAATTACTACGATGACAAAAAGTATCGCCTACTTGGGCCCAATTGGAACATTCACTGAACAAGCTGCACTTTTGTACGATGCAGATGCCGATTTAATGCCTCTAACTTCCGTGTTGGCTATAGCTAATGCTGTTGATAAAGGGACAGTAGAAGAAGGTGTCGTTCCCATAGAGAATAGCCTTCAAGGTTCGGTACCAGACACTCTGGATCTACTTATACATGACACAACTTTGATGATATCTAGAGAAATCATAATACCTATTGAACTGTGCCTAATGCTCAAACCAGATACTAAACAACAAGAAGTAGAGGTCGTTTATTCACATCCTAACGCTCTTGGTCAATGCCGAAAATATTTGGATCAACAATATAAGAACGCGATACAAATAGCTTCTCTAAGTACAGCCGCTGCAGTAGAAGACATGTTGTCAAGTAAAAAACCTGCTGCTGCAATTGGTAACACAAGAACAGCCGACATTTACGGAGTCCAAATTCTAGGTAGAGGAATACAGGACAATAAAGCCAATCACACTAGATTTGTAGTACTATCTAAAACCGATCATGAACCTACGGGCTTCGATAAAACATCGCTGTGTTTTTCATTTGGAGAAGATCAAGCTGGAATGTTACATTCCGTATTAGGCTATTTTGCAGAAAGAAATATAAATCTTGCAAAGGTGGAATCCCGACCAAACAAAGCAGGATTAGGTGGATATGTATTCCTTTTGGATATAGAAGGGCATAGAGAAGATGACAATGTCATGTGGGCTATAGAACAAATGAACAACAAAGTGTCGTTCGTAAAATTGTTTGGATCCTATCCTAAACACATTTATTGAGATTCTCTATTTTTCTTCCGTCGCCACTTGATGGATATCCGTATCATTTTCAGTTTGTCGGTATTTGCTACCACGTCCATCTTGTAATACGTCGAGTATAAGTTCTCTTGCTTCGCTAGTTAACTCCTCAGCCTTTTGCCTTAAACCAGCCGTTTTCTCTTTAACCTGTGCTCTAGTTTCTTCTCCAGGTTTAGGAGCGGATAACAATCCAATTAAAGCACCAATTATTCCGCCAAGTAACAATCCACTACTAAATCCGGGTCCGCCACTGTTTGCCATAGTTCTATTACTCCTTTTTATTTTGTGCTCTATTGAAAAAGTTCTTAAATATTCTGCTCGCTACAAAAGATATCACCGATCCGCCGACAACAGGTTTCAGAAAACTGTTTGTCACAACTTTTGCAGTTTCTTCGGTTGATTTCAAAGTAGACCGGACAGAATCTACAGATTCAGACAATTTACGGTAGATAATTACACCAAATACAGTAAAAAGAATCATAACAAAAATACCAATCATCATAAACAGGATTATGCTTAGATCCCTTATTACTTCCAAAAATACTAGTCCATCCATATTCTGTTCTCCACATGATACTTTGCTACAGAATTATAACATTTAATCCAACAACATATTCATTCATTGATCATCGATCTTGTATAT